>JBAXIU010000001.1:0-57148 GCA_037138215.1 Candidatus Peregrinibacteria bacterium
TATGTTCGCTCTCTATTGTTTCCCCTGTTGCACTTCGAATTGAAACTTAGGAAAAGCCTGAAAATATTATTTTTAGCAGCAGGAATAGAGGTGAAAAAGAATCTTAAAAATTCTTTTTCAGATATAAAGGCAAATGACTGGTTTTATGATTTTGTCACTACCGGTGCAGAGGTGGGCGTTGTAAATGGGTATCTCGATAAAACTTTTAAGCCCAACAATCCCGTGACGCGGAATGAGTTTGCCATTATGGTCTGTAAAACTTTTGAGCTCTAATCATTAAAAATTCCTTTTCCCCATATAAAAATGGGGGTACCTTTTTTCTCTTTTTTCTTTATATGCCAATTTCTCTTCTTTTAAAAAGGTCTTGGAATTCGTTTCCGTCTTCTGGGCAGGCAGAATTTTTCATTGTTTCTGCTTTCTTTTTTAGTATTGCTTTTTGGTCTCAATCGGCATTTGCAGCATCTCCAGATGTTACGCCACCAACGGTTTCCAGTATTACTTTTAGTGATACGGCACTAAAGGTAGGGGACACGGCAACGGTTACGATTGTGATGAGTGAACCAGTGGTCGGGTTTGACGCTTCAGATATTTTTACTCCTCATGGTAACCTTAGTCCCCTTTCGAGTGCAGACAATATCACCTTTACGGGAACATTTACCCCTGATTTTGCTACTGAATCAATAGCAAACACGGCAACGGTTGGAACAGGATTTACAGATATTGCTACCAATAGCCCTGTTTCAGGTCTTACTTCTGCGAATTATGCGATTGATACGAAAATTCCAGCTATCAATAGTATTACTTTTAGTGATACAGCATTAAAGACAGGGGACACGGCAACGGTTACGATTGTTATGAGTGAGCCGGTGGTGGGATTTGAATCATTAGATATTTCTACTCCGAATGGGAGTCTTGGCCCCCTTTCGAGTGCAGACAATATCACTTTTACGGGGACATTTACTCCTACCGGAGCAACTCAAGATGTAACGAATATTGCAACGGTGGCCACTACATTTGTAGATCTTTCAGGAAATGCTCCGTTCCCAGGATTAGATTCTGCAAATTATGAGGTAGATACAAAAGCACCCGTTGTTTCCAGTATATCTTTAAGCGATATGGCTTTAAAAATTGGGGAAACATCCATCGTAACGATTGTGATGAGTGAACCAGTGGTTGGTTTTAATAGTGCAGATATAACGGTTACGAATGGAACTATGGGTGCATTATCCACGATAGATGGCATTACTTATACGGGGACATTTACTCCTACTAACGGAATTGAGGCGCCTACTAATACGGTATCCGTGGGAAATGGTTTTTCTGATATCGCTGGAAACCCTGCCATATCAGGTGTGAATTCTTCTAATTATGCGATTGATACCAAAGCTCCGAGTATTACAGGAAGAGTTATTTCTACCAATAATCCCAATGGAACTCTTGCAAAAGCAGGGAATACGGTCACTTTTACTATTTCGTACAGTGAGGCAGTAACAACAGTGGTGAATATTGCTAGTACTGCTAATAATGTTACAACTCGTACTTCGGATATAAACCCGGCATTATCCAATACCGACACCATTGTTTTTACAGTTATTGCTGGTAATAATGGGCTTGTTACACCACTCACTATTAATTTCACTATTACCGATGTGGCGGGGAATTCCCTGTTGGTTACGAATTTAACACCTGTAACAGGAAGTGTTACAGCAGATACCGCTGCACCCATTACTACGCTTGTCAATGTTACACAGCCTGCATTTGTAGAGGGGAATGTCATTGTTACCGCCAGTTCAACGGGAACACCTTCATCAGTGTTATATTCTATCATTCGTAATTCTGATAATAGCACTATCGCCACAGGAAACACTGTTGCAGTTGATGGATCTTTTAATAATGTCACAGAAGCCGTTACTTCTCTTCCTATTCCTACAGCAGGATGGCTTGCTGGATCCTATAGAGTAGTGGTTTTAGGGACTGATGGGGCAGGAAATGGAGAAATTGCTGCTTCTTCAAATGCGTTAACTTTCACAGTCTTATCCGCAACAGATACAACCGCACCCCTTATTACGCCGAATGTTGTGCCCGTATCCTCCATCACTCAAACAGGAGCGAATGTGGATTTTCAAAGTAATGAGACAGGAATGGCAAAAGTGGTATACGGGGTTACCGGTGCATATGGAAGTACCACCGTGTATCAATCCGTAACCGCCGCTACTGCGGCTTCCATATCATTGGGCGGATTAACATGTGGAACAAGTTACCATTATAGCGTGTATGGAAAGGATGGATCAGGAAATGAATCCCATACAACGGATGCCGTATTTGCAACCAGTCCCTGTGCAGTAGGAGATACTTCCTCTCCAACCATTACCTATAACGCTATTGCCAACCAATTTAATCAAAGTACCGTTCCTACAAATATTGTTTTTACTCTTGCCGATAACACGGCTGTAACAACTCTTACTCTGGCAAATGGAGCATCTGCAACAAATATTTTTGGAAGTATTGCTGCGGGAACTTATACTCTTCCACTTTCTAATACTCTCGGACTTCACGAATATGTTGTAACGGCAGGAGATGCAGCAGGGAATACAAAGTCGGTTACTATTACCTATAATGTGTTAGCAAATAGTGTTACCAATGTCGAAATTACCGGGTATACCATCTCAAACCTTACGAATTCTGGATTGACTATTTCTTGGACGACGGATGGTAATGCGGGGAGTGCGACGAACGGCTTGGTAAGTGTGGTGGATATTCTTGGAAGCGGATTTTCAAACTTAAATCAATCAGCAGTAATAACGACCACTGATAATAGCCTTATTATTACGGGGCTTTCTGGAAGTACAAACTATGTTCTTGTCCTCAAATCGAAAATTGTTGGGCAATCTTCATATACTACGCTTACTGTTCCGGTTACTACCGCTTCTTCTGGAACAGGAGTAGGGGTAACAGCTATTCAAATGACGAAGTCATACGCCATTGCAGATAATACTTATGGGAACGGTTGGGAATGGAAGATGGATGTGACCGTCAATAATCTTTTAGAAACAAACTTGGCATTGAAGTTTGCAGATTGGAAGAGTGGGACCAACACGCTTGTTTCTGGGGGGAATATGAGATACGGAGTAGATTTAGATGCCAATGGAACCATAGACGCTGGAGAATGGAAAGATTTTAGTACTGCCTCACTCGGCGCCGATGGATATCCTACGGCTTTCATAAATATTGCAGGAATAGATGGGAATACTGCGTTAGGGGGAAGGCAGATAACCGTCATTATCCAGACAAAAGTGCCTTTGGGTACTGCAGGCGGATCGTTTAGTACCAGTTACGGAGTAAAAACCCAATAATTTGCTGATCATAATACCTTTAAAAGCCCATTCTATTGGAATGGGCTTTTTTGTGTTGGAAAATATTTGGTATATCTCTATAATACTTTTTGTGTCGGGGTGTAGTTCAGTTGGCTAGAATGCACGGCTGGGGGCCGTGCGGTCGTCGGTTCGAGTCCGGCCACCCCGACCAGTAAGATTGGAAAAGGAGAGCAATTTGCTCTCTTTTGTTTTTATAGTGCCATTTTTGGTTCGAATACTCATAATCCTTCAGGTTATTCAGAATGGGCATTGGCTGGAGTTTTTGAAGTCATAAGAGCTTTTTCCCCACCCCCCACACTATTCCTACGCCTAAAAATCCCCATACGGGAAGCCAGTTCACCACCAGTAGCGGTAAAAATGGCACAAAAAGTCCACTCATCACCAAAACTCCCACACTCATAGCAAACGCCATAATAAAGGGAAAAACGGTGAGAAAAACCGTCTCTCCCATAAAAAACCACGAAACCCATTTTTTTGGAGCTCCTAATCGAAAAAATCTCCATTCTGTTCGTTTTTGGGTTTCTTTGTTCACCAATATCATGGCGATAAAACTCAGGACTCCTGCACCGAGGAGTAAAAAGGTAAGAATGCGCACCAAAAGTAGTACTTTATCAACGATAACCGTGATCTGCCCTGAGAGTTCTTTGGTTTTTATAGTCGTGACGCTCGGGAATTTTTGCACTATTTGCGATTGCAACGCCGAAAGATGTGACTCCTCTTCCCATGAAAATCCTAAATACGATGCCGGTGCACCCACGAGCAAGTGTGGCGGAAACACAAAAATAAACCACGGAGAAAACCGGTCTTCTCCAATACTTCGGATGCTTTTTACCGTTGCCACTATTTTTTTCCCCTGCATATCAAAGGTGAGAGAGTCTCCCAAAACAATGCCCATTTCGTCGGCAAAAGTTTTTTCTACCGATACCACGCTTTCTGGTACGCCTGCTGTCCACCAAGTTCCGGCAGTCATGGTTTCCTCGGTGCTCATTTTTTCCCGCGCCGTAGCGCTAAATGCCCGTTGTGCTTGTGGGTAGGATTCCTCGTTTTCCCGTATTTTTGTGCCTTTCCATTCCTCCAAATAGGTGCGCACAATAGGGTACCACTCCACTTTGGGGATAATGGTATTTATCGTGGGGACATTTTCCTCTGACACATCAAAAAGTACAAATGTGGGAGCATTTTCATTTTGAGAAAGAGAGAGTTCGTTTTGGACGCTTTTTCCAAAACTTCCTGCAGTACAAATGGCAAAAAAGGCGAGAAAAAGAGAGAGAAACACCAGGCGAGTTCCCCGTTTGGGGCGGTGAAAAACAGAGAGGAGAATCCGGAGGAGAAACGGATGTTTTATGCGTTGGTGAAGAGCATTAAACCACTTTTGGAGGAGATGAAAAAACGAAAGTGCCACCGTAAGAATCCCAATTCCCATGGCAGAAAAATAGAGAGCGGTAGTAATTTTTGGGAAAAAAAGAACACCCGATAAAATCCAGAGAACGCTCAAAAATAGGGCTTTTTTTAGTCCTGGCGCGTTTTTTTGGAGGAGTATTTTCCCATTCTCTAAAATATTGGTAAAAAATGTTTTTTTAGGATTTTGATCGCTGGAGGAAGAAATGCGCGAAAGAGGGGAGTCCTCGGGAACATCTCTGAGAAGCGTACGGGGAGAGAGGGTAAGAATGGGAGAGAGAAGCTCCCCGGAAGCCATGAGGAAAAAGAGTATTGCGATGCCGATTCCCGGGAAAATATGAAAAAAAGAGAAAGTGGTGGAAAAAATATTAAACTCTTCTGGCACGATATTCGGCAAAAAGAGGAGTGTGATGAGTCCCAATGCACTGCCAAAAAATCCCAGTACTATGCACCAAATGCCCATAATTCCTAAATATCCCCCCAAAAGGTTTTTTGTTGGCATCCCCATGGCTTTTAAAAGCGCAATATGCCGCCGTTCTTTGGTAAAAAAATGTTCTACCCCTAGCAAAAGCGTTCCTCCAAAAAGCGCAATAAGGAGTCCTAAAAATCCCAAAAAGAAATTCTCGGCCGTTTGGAAAGTGCGGTTTACTCGCCCTCCTTCTTCATTGGCAAGGCGAATGCGTACGCTTTTGGAGATATTTCCGGTAGTGAGACTTGTTTTTATATTTTCTGCCACTGCGGTGCTGGGCGTTGTAATAGTAAGGGTATAATCCACGCGACTGGTTTTTCGGTCTATTCCACTATGCGCAAATCCCGCCTCGGAAATAAGAATTTTTCCTCCAAAAAGTGCAGAAGTGTTTTCTATATCTGGCAACGCCTCAAAAATTCCAGCAATGGTAAATACTGCATTCCCTAGGGTGACTTCGGATCCTTTGGAAACCGCCAATCGTTCTGCGATATCGGTGCTAATCCAAATCTCTGAATCTTTCGGCATGGTGTACACATTTTCTTTGGTTTTTATACTTCCTAAAAGGGGATACGCCTGGTCTACCACTTTTACCTGCACCACTAGCGGGGTTTTGTCTTTTCTGAGCATTGCGGTAAATCCCATTTGAGATGAACTTTTAATATTTGGCAAAGAAAGACCATTTTTAAGCCCCGGAACGCTTTCTTCGGTAAGGGGTTGGAAATACGAAATTTTTATATCTCCGCCCATCATGGTGGCAGACTCCCCCCGTAAAAAATTTTCCGCCGAAGACAGCACGCCCGAAAGTGCGGTAAAAAGGAATGTTCCCAGGAAAATGGTAATGCCGCCTATCCATAAATCGGGTAGGCGCCGTTTAAAAAGCCGAAAAAAGAGGGGAAGAAAATACACGAAAAAAGGGAGAAGCGTGGAGTACTGTACTCTCTTTTTTGAGAGTTCAACAGCGCACGAACGAATGGGGGTTGAATTAACATAACTTCCCTTTTTATGTTTTTTTGAGATAATTTTTTGTATTCCTTATAAAAAATTGCACTGAAGAAAACTGAAAAACACAAATGATTCTGTTTTTTATGCCTTCGTTTTTTTCTCTCAATACGCTATTCTCTCTCCACTTTTATCTTCTTTGATTTTCTATGTCTCTCCAAATCGGTATTGTCGGGCTTCCCAATGTTGGGAAATCTACCCTTTTTAACGCCATTACGAAGTCTTCTCTTGCGGCAGCAGAAAATTTCCCGTTTTGTACCATAGACCCAAATGTGGGAACGATAGAAGTGCCGGATACCCGACTAGATGAATTAGCAACCATTGTTCATCCGCAACGCATTGTGTGCTCTGTTATTGAGTTTGTGGATATTGCGGGCTTGGTAAAGGGGGCCAGTACTGGTGAGGGCTTGGGGAATCAGTTCCTTTCCCATATTCGTAATTGTGACGCCATTGCAATGGTAGTGCGGTTTTTTGAGGATTCCAATATTCATCATGTGGATGGGAATATAAACCCCCAACGCGATCGTGAAGTGGTGGAAACAGAGCTGATTTTAGCGGATTTACAAACGGTGGAGAAAAATTTAGACCGGGCGGTAAAAGGGGCAAAGAGTGGAAAAAAGGAAGATGTGATAAAAAAAGAGCTGTGCGAACGGCTAAACACTTTTTTGGCGGCGGGAAATCCTGCCCGAAAACTCCCCATTACGGAGGAAGAAGTGGTGGCAATGCAAGAGTTGCACCTCCTCACGCAAAAACCAACGCTGTTTATTGTGAACTGCTCAGAAGATGATTTTACCCGTTTCCAAGAATCTGCTGCGCGAGAAAAATTGGGGCTTTCTCCGGATGAAATCATTGTTCCCATCTGCGCGAAAACAGAATGCGACCTTATGGATTTTTCGGATGAAGAAGCCCAAGAAATTATGCAGTCTTTGGGGATCCAAGAAAGTGGGCTTTCAAAGCTCATTCGTTCTGCGTTTCAATTGTTAGGTTTAGAAAGTTTTTTTACCGCGGGAGAAAAAGAAGTACGGGCATGGACGGTACATAAAAATTCTACCGCGCCCCAGGCCGCAGGAGTTATTCATACCGATTTTGAGAAAAAGTTTATTAAAGCAGAAGTGTGCCAGGTTTCCGATTTTGTGAAATACAATGGATGGGGAGGCGTTCGGGAAAACGGAGCCCTGAAAATGGAAGGGAGAGATGCGCTTATCCACGATGGAGATATTTGTATTTTTAAAGTGGGGGCTTAGAAATTTGAGTGGATTGATTTTATACATAAAATATTGTATAATACCTATATTTTGGCATAAAAAATGGCATACAAATTTCGGTTTCAGAAAAAAATATCAAAAGAAGAAGCTATTAGACCTCCTAAAGAGGTTGTTTCGCAAAAGAATCCGGTTTCTGATATTCGAGATTTTACTCAAGAGAAGATTAAACAAAGTTATTGTTTACAGAAGAATTTTTTGGGAAGCGGGCTGGAGTTTCGTGTTTTTCAGCAATTACGAGATTTATTGAAAGATTTTCCTCAATATTATATTTTCCCACAAGCGCCTATGAGAGAATTTATTGAGAAAAAGATGAAAGATTGGGTTCTTCAGGCACATATAAATCAAAAAAATGTTGACTTTTTAGTTTGTGAAAATCAGGGCAAGAACTTTGTTCCTGCTTTAGTTGTTGAAGTACAAGGACCTGAACACGACAAAGATGTTGAATTTCCAAATGAAACAGTTTTAAAAAGTGATGATATTAAGGCAAAACTTTTCAATGCTTTAGCATTAAAATGTTTAAGAATCCATCTTCGTAATGAGGTTTCTGATACTGAATTGCATTCTGAATTAGATGGGTATTTGCGGGGAGTATTAGCTCTGTAATTTTTTCATGTTCTCAATAAAACTCATTTTTTCCTTATCTTTTTCTCATTTAGACACCACAAAAGTTACACTTGCAAAATTGCAAAAAGAGTCCTCTGTGTGAAAGGGGCGGCTGAATGTGAATGATAAAATGTAAAAATCGGTTTATGCTTTCTCTTTTAAAAGCATTTCTAATCGTTCTGCTTCTTCCCCCGTGTGGTCTTCAAAAAATACTAATTGAGGAAATCTCTTAAATAAGACTTTTCGTGCAATTTCTCGTTGCATTCGGTTGCGTGCATGGTTCAGGCGACTTACAAAATCTTTTACTCCTCCTAGGGTAGAAATATGAATTCTTGCTTCTGAAAAATCGGGAAGAATTTGAAGAGACCGAATGGTGAAAACACCGGATTCTTCCATAGGAAAGACTGCACGAATGGTGCTGGCAATTTCTCGTTCTAGCACGGTGGCGACTTTTTGCATTCGGATAGCGGACATAGGGGGAGAATAATTAAGACTGGAGAATCGTTGCATGCAACGGTTCTCCGCCGTATCATACTCCTACTTTTTCTTAAAAATACAGTGAAAAAACGAATCGTCTTTTGGGGGACGCCAGAACACGCTGCAAAAGTCGTGAATTCTCTTTCTCAAGCCGCTCCATTGGAGGTGGTTTCCGTGATGACGATGCCCGATAAACCCGTTGGGAGAAAGCAAATCATTACTCCATCTCCGGTAAAAATATGGGCGCTGGAAAATAAAATTCCTGTATTTACGCCTGAAAATCTGAAAGATCCTGAATTTTTAGCCGTGCTGAAATCTTTTGATGCGGATTTTTTTGTGGTGGTGGCATATGGGAAAATCATGCCTCTAGAGGTTTTAGATATTCCAAAATATGGGGCTTTTAATCTCCACTTCTCGCTGTTGCCAAAATACCGTGGCGCGTCGCCGTTGCAAGCCGCTCTGTTACAGGGCGATGAAATTTCTGGAATTACCATTTTTCGCCTTACAGCAGGAATGGATATCGGTCCTATGGTATTTCAAAAATCGTGTTCATTAGAAGAAAAAACTTTTTCTTTGGCTCTTTCTGCCATGACGGAAATGGGGAATCTCTCCTTTTTGGAATTTCTCCTCTCCCCTGAAAAATTCCCAGAAATACCCCAAAATGAAGAGGCTGCAACCTATTGCCACAAAATAGCTAAAGAAGATGGAGAAATTTTCCCAGAGCGAGACAGCGCGGATCTCGTGATGCAAAAATATCGGGCATTTGAAGGGTGGCCTGGGGTGTTTTATATCTCCAAAGATGGGAAACGATTAAAATTTACCGCATTAGAATCCGCATTTTTTGAAGAAAATCCTGTATCACCAGGGGAATTTTTCATCCAAGATAAACGGTGTTTTTTAGCCTTAGCAAAAGGAACAGTGGAAGTTATTTCGCTTATTCCCGAAGGAAAAAACGAAATAAAAGGAGATCAAATGCTTTCCTTTTTGAGAAAAAAAGAGTAAAATAGCGGGAACATATTTTTTTGATAATTATGGTGGATAACAATCTTTTGAGACAAGTGGTCAATACCAGTCTGGCTCCTGACCCAGAAACAGCAACAGTGCAATGTGTCAGATCTATGGGAATGTTTGCCTTTACTTCTGCTATTACCGGTGAAAATCCTGAAACGGGCATTCTTCCTGCGGATTTTGCGACGCAGGTGAAAAATGCGATGTACAATTTAAGAGCGGTTTTGGAGGCATCTCGATCTGATCTTCTCTCTACTAATTTGGTTTTTATTGATCTTGCAGATGCGCATTACTTACTCCCTATGAATGAGATTTATAAAGCATTTTTTCCCACGAAAGATCCACCAGCGCGCCGAGTTGCCATTGTTTCTTCTCTTCCCGGAGGGGCATTGGTCCAAATTACGGTTATTGCATCCGCTCGAGAGTCCATTTAAACACTCTCTGAAAGGTCTTTGTTTTTTTAAAATCCTTCCTTTTTATGAGGAGGGATTTTCTTTTTGAGTTATTTGGAGTGCATTTTTTGCGGCATCGCTTTCTGCCTTTTGTTTAGAACTCCCTTTTCCTTCCGCTATTTTTTTTTGTCCCATAAAAACGCCCATGGTAAAGGTTTTTCCATGGTCTGGTCCTTCTGAGGAAAGAAGTTCATAGTGAGGAGTAATAGAAAATTTTGCCTGGGAAAACTCTTGAAAAGCGTTTTTAGGACCAATATGAAGATTCTTTTCATAGATTTCTTCTGTTTGGCAGAGAATAAATGTTTCTACCACTTTCTTGGCAATGGGCATTCCTCCATCTAAAAAAACCGCCCCTAAAACGGCTTCTAGGGTATTGGCAAGAATATACGATTTTGTTTGTCCTCCCGCGCTTTTTTCACCTCGAGAAAAACGGATGTATTTTCCGAGCTCCATTTTTTCTGCCACAGCTGCTAAGCTTTCTTTTCTTACGAGGGCGCTTCTAATGGCGGTCATTTCCCCTTCTGGCATATGAGGAAAGGTGTGAAATAAAAAATCTGTGGTAAGAAATTCCAGCACCGCATCTCCTAAAAATTCTAGCCGTTCGTTGTCGGATCCTCCATTTTCATTGGTAAATGATTTATGGGTTACGGCCACACGAAAGAGCTCAATATTTTGAGGAATATAGTCCAGAACCAGAAAAAGATCGTCCATAAGAATCACAAAAAACTGTTCTCGAGTATAGCAGAAGAATTCCAAAGCCTCTATTTTTTATTATTTTTTTCCACTTTGTCTGGTGTGGCATTGGTATAATGGAGTACAAACTCCATTATTTTGGCAAAGGTTGGGGAAGCGGTAGTGGACCCAAATGTTTTATCCCCGACGCGTGGACGGTCAAATTTTACGAGAATCAGAAAACGGGGATTATCCACAGGGGCGTATCCAATAAAACTCGTAATGGTATTTCCATCTTCTTTTAAACTCTCATACCCAGGGCCGTCTATTCTGGAAATTTGAGAAGTTCCTGTTTTTCCCGCAATGTAAAATCCAGGGACTTGCGCTCTTTTGGCGACTCCATTTTCCGTCGCGCTAATGAGCATCCTTTTGATGCTTTCCGCCACTTTTGGGTCAATAACGCGGGTCCGTTTTTCTTTTGTTTTTTCCACGCTTCCATCGGGGTAGTCAAGTTCATCTACCAAATACGGATTTACCATATATCCATTATTTGCGAGGACGCTCCAGGCTCGAATAACTTGCAAAGGCGTTGCCGCAAACCCCTGTCCAAATCCAGCGTTTAAAAGCTGGGCATCAGACCATTTTTTGTAATGGGTAATAATTCCGGGTACTTCTCCGGCAATGGGCATATTGATGTACTCTCCAAATCCAAATTTTTTCAGAGCATCGTATACCAGTGGTTTCTCCATCTTCTGGGTTACAAAGACCATTCCCAAATTCGCAGATCTCTCTAAAATGTTGGTCATGGTCTGGGATCCGAGATATTTATTATCCGAATTTTTAATCTCAAATTTTCCCACTTTCATGGGTTCGGTTTCTATATAACGACTGTATTCAGTAATTTCTCCGTCATCTATTCCGGCTGCCATTACGATGGGTTTTATAACCGATCCTGGCTCATAAATATCCATAACGGATTTGTTGAGGTAGCTTCCTGGTCCTAAGCGGTTTTCAAATCGGTAAAATTCAGGGTTATATTCTTTATCCCATGCCTCGTTCCAATCTTTAAAAGTTGTGAGAACAAAGTTTCCATTTACATCTTTTCTCTCTAATGGCGTTGTTTTATAGATAATTCCTCTATCTTTGGGGCTTGTGCGTTCTCTCAGATACACATTTCCAAAAAAATTGGGATCGAAACTGGGGCTTCCCGCCATAGCGAGAATTTTTCCCGTTTGAGGATCCATAACAATTACCTGCCCAGAGTCCGCATCGTATTTTTCTACCGCTTCAGAAAGCACTTTTTCTACCTCTTGCTGGATAATACGGTCTACGGTGAGGACGATATCTGCGCCGTTTTTTACGCGCTGGATGGTGTTTCCTTGGATTTCTACCGCATTCCCATGGATGTCCCGTTGTCCTTCTATAACCCCTTTTTCACCCCTAAGAATGCTATCGAATTTTTCTTCCACTCCATAATTTCCCTTTCCGGCAGCATCTACAAACCCAATACTCTGTGCCAACAGTCCTCCTTCTGGATAATATCGAGAAGGCTGTGGTGAAAATCCAACACCTTGCCATGCATCAGGAGTAACGGGCGCGGGATTAGGAATTCCTTTTTTTTGTTCTGCATACAATCGGTTGAGGTCTTTAAAATAGGCATTCCGGGAAGCGGTTTTTTTGTCTTCTATGACCTCTTTAATCGTTGGGGGAACACGGTCTAATACCTTCACATATTGCACCGGTTTGGGAGCGATAGAATCGGCAATATCTTTTGCTGCTCCCCCCAGGTATTTTTGGAGGGCATTGGCAACAGGGAGTCTTTTTTGAAAATTTTCGGCCTCTCGTTGTTTTTTTTCTTCGGCAGTAATATGGGCGTCAAATTGGTAAGAGGGCGTAATAATATCTCCATCTACCCATATTTCTTGGGTTTGGCGCGAAACTCGTACTCCTGGAATGGCGAGACCTTCAATGCCCTTCATCATTTCTTCTGACGCCTGGGTCGCCAGTAATATTTGAGTCCGAATACGGGGCGTTATTTTTGCTTTTAAGTCGGTATAAAAGGCCTTTTTGGCGTCTTCTCTCAGGGGAGGAACGGGAACTTTTATGGCTCCTTCTTCTAGGTAGGTTACACTTCCTGGAGGACATACTTTTAGGTCGTCTTCACAGCGTTGGAACTCCTCTTCGGTATACAGGAGTGCCGTGAGTTCTTTTGCAATATATTCAGGATCGCTGGTAATAGAAGGATCTACAAAAATCTCATACTGGGTGGTATTGATGGCGAGGGGGACCAGATCTCCTGTTTTTGAGTCTCGGGTGAGGATTTTTCCGCGCTGAGGGGTAATTTCTATTTTTGCAGATCGTTGTGCGTAGGCTTCGGAACGGATTTCCTCTCCCTTAACCACTTGCAAAAAAAAGAGTCGTCCAAGAATTATTGCAAAAAGAAGTCCCGTAATCCAGATGAAAATCCGAAGACGATGGCTTTCTGACGCTCCAGTGGAGGAATTGAAAAAAGAGTTCATACACCATTAATGAGGGCCGTCATCAAGAGGATCCAGATGGAATGTGGCATGAAGACTGTGGATTTTTTGCTTCATTTCGGCTTCAATTTCATCTCCTACATCATGGGCAGTTTTGAGCAATATGTCTTCTGAAAAAACGAGATGGAGTTCTAAAAAGATCTTCATTCCGCTTCTTCTCGTTTTTAAACAGTGGATGCCAGTAATTTTTTTTTCGTGGATGTATTTTTTTAAAATGCTAGTAATAATTTTTTTTGTTTCGGGCTCTATTTCTCGGTCTAACAGTTCTTCTATGGCTTTTTTCGCAATGCTAAATCCATCTTTTACAATAAGCCCTGCCACGCCCATTGCTAAAAAAGAATCAATCCAATAGAACCCATGAAAGAGGTATATAATCGCACTTCCGAGGACAATACTCACATTGGAGAGATAATCACTCTTGTAGTGGGCGCAGTCGGCTTCTAAAACCAAAGACTTTGTGGCAGCGGCTTCTTTTTGGAGAAATCGACTCAAGAAAAAAACCGTTATGGTCGAGAAGATCATCACCAACACAATATTTTGGGTGTTTTGTACTTCATATCCATTAAAAAGAGAAAGAATCCCTTTTACCACTATCCATCCTCCAATCGCCATAATAAAAATTCCCTGGAAGAGACTCGAGATACCTTCTATTTTTCCAAATCCGTATTGAAAATTTTTAGTGGGAGATGCTTCTGATTTTTTAAGGACAAAGATATTACTAAGGGAGATAAAAAAATCTCCGAGAGAATCGAGTGCAGACGAAAAGAGTGATAGAGACATAGTAAATACTCCAACACTCACTTTCAGAATCGTTAACAAAAGGGATACGCTCACCGAGGTAAAAATGGCTCTTTTACGCCGATATTGGACTTCCGATTCGGAAAGAATTTTCATAGGTTACGGGGAAAAAACATACGAATACCTCGTCTGTCCTCTTTGTTATGCTTAAAAATTAAGAAAGATTTAGGAAAACTTTTTCTGATAACACGTAATACATTCCTCTATAAATGTTATAGCAGACTGCGCATCGTTTTTTCCGGTAATTTTTACCGACTTTTTTTCCAAATCTTTATAGTGTTCCAAGAAATACTCAATGCGTTCCATCATTTTTGGGTCGAGGTGTGATAAATCTTGTATTGCTTTTTGGTCTGGATCGCCCAGTGGAACAGCGAGAATTTTATCATCCCGTTCTCCAGAATCGTCAACATTTAAAATCCCTACTACTCGACAAGGGACCAGGACTCCCGGAAGAAATTTTTCTGTTCCCAAAATAATAACATCCAAGGGATCGTTATCGTACTCGTTCCAAGTTTGGGGCATTAAACCGTAGTTAAACGGGTACGGCATGGGAGTCTTGAGTATGCGATCTACTGAAACAATTCCATATTCTTTATCAAACTCATATTTTACGCGCTCTCCAATCGAAATTTCCAAAAGAACATTAATCTCACTCGGCTTTTCATTGATAATGGCGGGGATACCGTGGAACGGATTTTTAAGCGTATTCATAAAAAAGAGGTTGAGAATTATGAAAAGGAATTACTTCGCAGGTGTAGGTGTTTCTGCTGCTTCCGCTACTCGGGGAGGCATAACACTGGCAATGGGGGTAGAAAGGTCTGTAATAATCTCGATGTTTTTATCTTTTGCAATAGGAAGGTCTCCAACAGTAATAACCGTGTGAAAATTTTCAAGGACGGAAATATCCACTATTACATTGTGAATAAGGTGCTTTGGGAGACAAGAAATCTCAATGGATTCGAGTGTGGTGTTCAGGACCCCAGCCAAGTTTTTTATGGCCGGAGAAACGCCTTCAAAAACGAGAGGAACATGAGTTCTGAGGGCTTCTTTTTCCTGAACGGCGTAAAAATCAATGTGCAAAAAGGTATCTAAAATAGGGTCATACTGTACATCATGAACCAGTGTGGAAATAACTTTTCCGTCTATTTCTAGCGAAAGGATTGTTGATTCCCCTGCATCTCGAAATGCTTTTCGGAATGGCTGATATTCCACGGAAACAGGGATGGGGGCAAAAAGATGTCCGTATATCACTCCAGGAATAAGCCCCGAAGCTCGGAGGTCTTTTATTTTACCGCTCAAATCGCGTTTCGTTGCGGAAAGGATAATCATATCAGCCATGGAACAAAAAAAAAGAATATGGTGCCGAGAGTGGGAATCGAACCCACACATCCGGGAGGATACGAGATTTTGAGTCTCGCGCGTCTACCAGTTTCGCCATCTCGGCGTAGCGCAAACGGTTGTTTTTGAATGATGCACAGCAAAAAACAAAAACAAGGCGGCCGGGACATTGTATGAAAGCTCCTTTCTCCCGTCAAGGGTGAGGCATTAGATTTTCTTGTAAACCCTCTTTTTTCTCGGCATACTTCCCTTGCTTTTTTATTCTCCCATGTCGTCTTTTGCTCGCTTTTCATCTCGCGTTATTCGGATTCCATTAAAAGATATTGATACCGATATTATTATTCCGGCGGAGTTTTTAAAAACGACCACTAAGGAAGGCCTGGGGAAGCAGGTATTTAAAAATTTACGAGGTGAAGGGAAAAACTTTCCTCTGGATCGTGCAGAGTTTTCCGGTGCGCGCATTGTAGTAGCGGGGGCAAATTTTGGATGCGGATCCAGCAGGGAACACGCGCCATGGGCTTTAAAAGATGCAGGAATTGAAGTGATTATCTCTTCTGAGTTTGCGGATATTTTTAAGGGGAATGCCGAAAAAAACGGATTATTGCCTATTCTTCTTCCAGAAGAAACGGTGCAAAAACTCCTAAATCCCGCAGATGAATTGGAAGAACTCACGATTGATCTGGAAAAACAAGTGGTGGAAAATGCGAGCGGAGAATCGTACCATTTTGAAATCTCTTCGTTCTCCAAACGGCGGTTTTTAGAGAATATTTCAGATCTGGACTATATTCTTTCTTTTCAGAATGAAATTAAGGGGTTTGAGGCGAAGAGGAAGGAGAATTTATTTTTGTAAAAAATGGGAGAAGTTTTTATAAAAATGTTCCCCCTCATACTTCTTGCGCTTCTTGGTTTTTTGCTTCAAAAAGGAACAAAATCCATTGATATAGCGGTTCTTGGGAAGTTATCTCTGTATCTTCTTACACCCGCTACAATTTTTTTGGGAGCCTATAAAACGCCTTTAGAATGGCAATATCTTATGGTACCTTTTTTGGTATTTACCATTACTGCGTTTAGTACGCTTCTTTTGGTATTTTTCCTACGGAAGTTGTTTCCACAGAGCCCTTATACGGAGCCTGCATTTGTTTCTGCAACCGGTAATGTAGGGTATTTTGGACTTCCATTGGTGTTAGCTTTTTTTGGAGAATCCTCTCTTTCCCTCGCGGTTTTGGGAATGATGGGATTTACGCTTTCTGAAAGTACTATTGGGGCATTTATTATGGCAAGAGGTCATCATGGTGCCCAAAAAGCGTTCATGACAGTTGTGAAACTTCCCAGTGTATGGCTTTTTTTAGTGGGAATAGGAATTCATATTTTAGGATTAAACTTACCTTCTTCGGTGCTTTTCACCATTGAACAGCTTAAAACGACCTATATTACAATAGGAATGATTCTTATTGGTATAAGTTTTGCGGGTTTCCAAATGGACACGATTGATTGGAAACAAGTGATGAAAATGATAACCGTAAAGCATTTTTGGCAACCTCTTTGGTTTTTCGTTCTTGTTCCGGTGTTTGCACTGTTTTTTACTTTCGATCCTCTTTTTCAAAAAATTCTTATTATTCAAAGTCTTTGCCCCATTGCAGGCAATATTATTATTTACGCGTCAGTTTTTCATCAAAAAATAAATGACATTGTGGTAGCCCTTTTGATTTCTACTATCCTCGCGTTTATAATTATTCCTGCATTTATGGTTTTGTTTTAGAAAATTTTTAATTCCTCTCCCATGTCCTTCTCCGAATTTCTCCTCCTTTTTCTTTCTGCTACTGGTCTTTCCGGACTTATTGGGCTAGAACGAGAAATGCGTATTCAAAGAAAAGATGAAGAAGAAACGGTTATTGGGGGAATGCGAACCCATGCAATGCTCGGGTCTCTGGGTTTTCTCGTATCTTTTGTAGCAGAAAATTTTTCTGGATGGTTTCTTCCTCTTCTGGGATTTGGAATTTTTGGGATTATGGCCATTTCTCATACCCTTTTTGCATTGGAAACCAGAAGATATGGCATGACTTCCATGTTTTCTCTTTTTGCGAGTTTCATTATAGGAGTTTTTGTCTCCTACAATTTTTTGGTGATGGCACTTACGGTAAGTGTCTTTTTTACTGGAATTTTAGCCTTTCCGGAACGATTTCATGGACTCGCAGAGCGCATTAACAAAAAAGAGCTACTCTCCATTCTCCAGTTCCTTATTTTTTCGTTTATTATTCTTCAAATTTTGCCGGCTTCATGGATCGATCCTTTTGGGTTTTTTGATTGGGCACCACGAAAAGTGTGGCTGATGGTAATGTTTGTTGCCGCGATTCGGTTTATTGGATATTTTCTCTCAAAATTTATTGGGCAATCTAAAGGGACTCTTTTGTCGGGAATTATTGGAGGGCTGGTTTCCTCCACGGCCGTTACCACTGGTATTGCGCAAGAGTCCAAGGGCAAAAAAGAATCAGATATCTTCCTCGTTCCTATTTTTGTGGCATCGGGGATGATGTTTTTTCGGGTGATTTTAGAAATTGTGATTGTTTCTCCGCACAGAATTCAGTTTTTACCGCTGTTTGGAGCATTGGCGATTATGGGGGTTTCGGCATTTGTGGTGGGAATTTTCTTTTTTATTCGGCAGAAAGAAGGAGATACGGTCTTAAAAAATGAAGAGGATGTGGAAATTTCTCAACCGCTTCATATGAAATCGGCGCTCTATTTCGGGGGCTTTTTTCTCCTTATTCTCGTGGCTTCTGAAAAAATTGCCCTCCTCTTTTCTGATGCGGGGCTTTTGGCAGTGGGCGCCATTGCGGGGCTAACCGATGTGGATGCTATTACGCTTGCTATGGCAAATCACCCGGGAGGAACCACGCTTCCTCTGGTCGTTATTTTTATAGCCATTACGGTGAATACCCTGGTAAAAGTGGGAATTGTTAGTATTTTTGGCTCCCGTAGCCTTTTAAAAAGGGTCGCAATTTTTACAACGCTCATTTTGTTTTGTGGTTCAGGAGGATTGTGGATTTTGATGTAGTTTTTCTTCTTCCTTTAAAAATATGATAATTCTCGCTTCGCAAAGCCCTGTTCGGGCTCAAATACTTACCCAGCACCATATCCCTTTTGTGGCGCGTCCCAGCCAGTACGAAGAGATATTTTCTCCAGACGAATCGTTAGAAGAAAATGCACGGCGTTTGGCTCTGGGAAAAGCGCAATGGGTTTTTGATCGGCTTTCTTCTGACGAGAAAAAAACACAAATCGTTATTGGAGTAGACACGATTATGCAAGATCCAAGAGGGATTCTTTTGGGGAAACCCGAAACGCGGCAAGAAGCCTTGGAAATGATGGAACGACGCTCTGGAAAAACGGAAATTCTCTATTCAGGAATTGCGCTTATTTCTGTCGAATACACCAAAGTTTCCGGTGAATTTTCTACCATTCTTTGGAAAAATATTTCCCCTGAACAGCAAATCCTTCTCGTAAACACGGGGGAATGGGAAGGGAAATGTGGAGGCGTTGCGATTGAGGGCGAAGCTGGTAAATTTGTGGAGCATATTACCGGCAGCATGGAAAATATTATGGGATTCCCTCTGGACGCTTTTCAGGAAATGATGGCGGTTTTTTAGTACTCATAAAAATGGGCGAAACGGATTTGTTACGCCCAATATGGAGACTCCAATATGTTTTGTCCTTTTTATTCGTGACCTTCTTCGGCAGAATTATTTCCACTTAACAGCGCTTCAATTTGAGCTTTTGTTTTCTCTTCATTTGCATCAATAGGAACATTGAAAAAAGCTTCTGCTCTTCCAGTGCTTATTCCACCAAAGGTTACTCCTTCAATGGCATCATGAGTTATATGGGTTAGTTCTGATACCAAATTCGCTCCCAATCTCTCTGCTAAATCAGGAGAAATGGCAACTGAAATTTGTTTTGTAGTTTCTGCTGCCGCTGGAGTGTTGGACTTTTCGAATGCCATAAAAAAGAAAAAGGAATACACCATTCTTTCTTTCTTTCTTTTGTCAAATTTTTCTGTAAAAATCCATCTGGATTTTTTCTTTTTCTATGTCTTCTTCCGATTTTCATGGCACCTTTACCGCACTGATTACTCCTTTTTTAGCCGATGAATCGGTGGACTTTGCATCTCTGGAAAAAATGATAGAAGACCAAATTGCCGCGGGTATTACGGGGTTGGTAATGGTGGGAACAACAGGGGAAAGCCCCACGCTTACTTGGGACGAACATCAAACCGTTGTAAAATTTGCGGTCGATACCGCAAAAGGGCGCACAAAAATTATTGCCGGAACGGGATCAAACGCAACGCATGAAGCAGTGGAACATTCCCAAATTGCGGAAAAAAATGGAGTAGATGCTCTTTTAGTGGTTTCGCCGTATTATAATAAGCCTACGCAACAAGGGCTTTTTGAGTATTTCTCTACGGTTTGCCAGTCGGTTTCTATTCCCGTCATAGTATATAATATTCCTGGACGGTGTGGTGTAAATGTGGAAACAACAACCCTTTTGCGTATTGCACAGGCAAATAAAAACTGTGTGGGGGTAAAAGAGGCGAGTGGAAATATTGATCAAATGATGGAAGTCATTCGGACGATGCCCAAAAGTTTTACAGTCCTTTCTGGAGAAGAATATCTCACTTTTCCGCTTATGGCATTGGGAGGGCACGGGGTTATTTCGGTCCTTTCTAACGCGCTTCCGGTAGAAGTAAAAAAAATGGTGGATACTGCTCTGGCGGGGAACTTTGTTTTAGCCCGAGATCAGCATTTTGCGCTTCTTTCCCAAATGAAGGCGTGTTTTATAGAAACTAATCCTCTTCCTATTAAAACGCTTCTTTCCGCAATGGGAAAATGCCAGGAGGTGTTTCGGTCTCCCTTATGCAAAATGGGAGAAGGGAATAAAAAGAACCTTTTAGAGGCGTTTGGGAAATAGTTTGGGAAAAATAGACCCCGCGGGTTTTTCGGTCCATTAACCCGCGGGGTCGAACAGGAGGTTGACAACCAAAAATGCTTCCCTTATATTTTGCCAGCACTCTGGAATGAGTAATTTTTTATCCATGAACTTCTTGAAGAAAACGATTTTTGGCGGAAAAGTTTGTACATGCTGCGTATGTTTTTGCCCGGAGGGCGGAATATCGTAGTTTTTCATTTCCCACAGTAAAAGAAAAATATACGAGAATCTGCCCGACCCGGGCAGATTTTTTTGTTTATTTATTCTTTTACTTTTTACATTCTATGTCCGAAATAATTCACCGAGGAGTTGCCTCTGTTGCACGCCAAACTCAATTACAAAATAACGGAAAAAGACGGAGAAATGCCCCAGAAGGATGGCTTTTCGAGGAGTAATATTCTCATATTCTTCCTTTCATCCAACAACAGGCAGCAGCTCTCCATTTTATGCTTCCGGATGCTCAGCCCTCAGACGAACAGGAAATTTTAGAACGGTCTGGAGATACACAGGCTTTGATGAAATATCTTCGTCCACGGCTTCATCCGGCAACTCGGCATTACGCCGATTCTATTGCTCCTCTCGTGGAAAGGCTTAAAACCGTAAGAACTAAGGAAGAGTCCGGCGAAATAATACATGCGTTTAATGCCTATATGCTGCCCACACTCCAAAACAGCAGCGCTTTTCAGGAGGCGCAGGAACATTTCACCTACCGAAAACAGCCCATTGTCGCCATTCCTGTAGAAATACGAGGAAAAATCTCTTATCTCCAGTGGAATCTTTTACATTTCCCTGAAGGATTTACGACTCCTCCGCACGATCACCCTGGAGTCGCATCAGAAGCCGCTATTCATGGCTATGGTGAAGAAAGGTATTACAGTCCCACTCCAAAAAAGGATGATCATGGATCTGTACTTCACGAAAAAGTCGGGAATCGCATTATTATGCCGGGAGCAATCGTAACGGTTTCTGCAGAAGATAATTCTCCCGAAGTACTGCGCCACACAATAGAAGCAATATACAAAGATCTCTTTCAATCTAATATTTATTTCGGAAAAGATCTGGAATGCGCACGGATACCCATCCAATAATCTTCTTCCCTTCCCTCTTTTTGTATTTTTTTATCTCCTATGTCTGCTCCTCTCAAACCCATTGGCATTTACTATGAAAATGAAAAATGGCTGCTTCCTCTTTTTGCCGAACTAAAAAAACAAAATATCCCGTTTGAAAAACTATTTGCTCCCGATCATCTCTTTGTTCCTCATCACCGAGAAAGCCCATATTCCCTGGTGATAAACCGCATGAGTCCGTCGGCGCATAAAAGAAATGCGGGACATACTATCCTCTATACGCTCCAATATCTTGCATATCTTAAAAGCATTGGAGCCAATTTTCTGAATGGTTATGAAACCTTCGTTTTAGAATCCTCAAAAGCCTATCAGGCAAATATTTTTGAGGAACTCGACATAAAATATCCCAAAACCGTCGTGGTAAACGATATCCAAAATCTTGTCCGTGCTTCAGAGAAACTTCGCTTTCCCGTCCTCACAAAATCAAACATTGGGGGAAGTGGTGCAGGAATTCAAAAGTTTCATTCTCGAGACGATCTTCAAAAAGCGGTAGCAGATAAATCACTGGAAGTGAGTGTGGATAATATCATCTTGCTTCAAGAATACCTGACCCCAAAAGGTGGAACCATTGTGCGGGTAGAAGTGCTGAACGACGAATTTCTCTACGCCATAAAAATAAATGTGCAGGGAGAATCCTTTAACCTTTGCCCAGCGGAAGATTGTGGTACGGAAGGTTCTGCGTGTACCATTGCCCGAAGCATTGCGGCGGAGAATTACCTTCCTCCTCTTGCAGTCATTGAAACCGTGAAAAAAATATTTCAGCACACTGGGATTGAAATAGGGGGCGTGGAATATCTCGTAAACGAAGAGGATGGGGAAATATACTATTACGATATTAACACCCTCTCCAATTTTGTAACAAATGCTACGGATGTAGTGGGATTTGATCCTTGGCAAAATTTTGTAGAATATATTGTGCAGAAAGCGGAAGGTGGAAATTTCTAAATCATCTCTCCTTTTTTATGAAAAAAATCCTTGTTTTTCAACACGCTGGATACAAGCCCTACGGAACGCTCAATCCTCTTCTCAAAGAGAAAGGGCTTCGGCTGCGGTATGTAAATTTTGACCGCGATGCAGAGGCAAAACCGAGTATGGAGAAATACCACGGATTGGTGGTTTTTGGGAGCGATAAGGGAGTGTATGAATCCCAAAAACACGAACATATTAAAACCGAAATGCAGGTCATTGAAGAGGCGTTGAAAAAGGGAGTTCCTATCCTGTGCATTTGTTTTGGTGCCCAAATGCTGGCAAGTGTATTGGGCGCCGAAGTGCGTAAAAGTCCGGTAAAAGAAATAGGATGGCATGATGTGCACCTCACTGAGGAAGGGCAAAAAGATGCGCTCCTCTCTCATTTTCAGAGTCCGGAAAAGGTTTTTCAGTACCATCGAGATACCTTTGATATTCCCCAAACTGCCACGCATTTGGCGTATTCGGATGCGTTGCCAGCACAAGCATTTCGATATGGAGAACACGCTTATGGTCTGCAATTTCATTTAGAGGTGAATCCGCTCAATATTTCTCGGTGTCTTCAAAATGAAAAAAATAAGAATGAGATGCAAGAGATCCATGGAGAATCTTTTGAAGAAAAAATAAAAGCGCATACTCATCAGCATATTGCTCGTTCTATGGATTTAAGCCAAAAAACATTTTCCGCATTTATAGATTTATTTGGTTTCCAAAAATCCATTATTTTGGGGTCTGATCATGGTGGAAAAATAACCACTGGAGATGAATTTTTTCGCGTATAAAAAAACGAGATAGGGGGTTTTGGGAGTATGAAAAATGAATTTTCTACTTTTTTTTAAAAAACCCCTTGCACAGAGGTTTTGATTTCGATACTCTGCCCCAGCTTTATTTTTCTTCACGAGTACCCCAATGAGCGGAACAGATGTTATAGAAGCCATAGGAGTTGTTGAAGAATGTCTTCCAAATGCAAGTTTTAAAGTGCTTTTGGATGATGAAATATTTGGAAAGGACTATCGTATTCATGCGACAGTTAGCGGAAAGATTCGAAAGTTTCGGGTCCGCATTATCCCTGGAGATCGAGTGAGGGTAGAAATATCTCCTTATGATCTCACAAAAGGGCGCATTGTGTATCGGGAAAAGGAGCTTCCTCCTCAATCCCCTGTTGAGCAAGTTATTTAATCACTATGAAGGTTCGTTCGTCTGTTAAGCCAATCTGTCGGAATTGCAAGGTTATTCGAAGAAAGAGTGTTCTTCGAGTGGTTTGCTCAACCGATCCGCGTCATAAACAACGCCAAGGGTAATTTTTTATTTTTAAATGGCTCGTATTGCTGGTGTAAATCTGCCGAATAAGCGAATGGTAATCGCACTCACATATATTTATGGGGTGGGTCTTCCGAGGTCTCAGGAGGTTCTGAAAAAATTGGGAATATCTGAAGATGTTCGTGCGCACACTGTCTCAGAGGATGATGTTCAGCGCATCCGAAAAGAGCTTGAAAGTTTTTTAGTAGAGGGGGATCTTCGGCAAAAAGTAGCGGCAGATATTCGTCGTCTTCAAGATATTGCGTGTTATCGTGGGCGTCGTCATCGACTGGGCTTGCCTTGTAGAGGGCAGCAAACGAAAACGAATTGCCGCACGAAAAAGGGGAAAAAACGAACAGTGGCAAATAAGAAAAAATAGTTATTTCAACTCTCTCTCGTATGGCAGATCCCAAAAAGTCAGCGGCTAAAAAAAAGGTAAAACGAAGTGTTCCTTCTGCACGAGTAAATATTAGTGCAGGATTTAATAATACACTGGTAACCGTAGCGGATTTAGAAGGAATGGTTCTTTCTTGGTCTTCTGCCGGTGCTTCTGGATTTAAAGGATCTAAGAAGTCTACTCCGTATGCAGCGCAAATGGCATCAGAGAATGCTATTGCGAAAGCGAAAATATACGGTATTGAGCGAGCAACCGTTTTTATAGACGGAGTGGGTCCTGGTCGGGAACAAGCCATTCGAGGGCTTCATTTAGCAGGAATTGATATTATTGCTATTATTGATAAGACTACTGTTCCTCATGGAGGGTGTCGTGCAAAGAATCCTCGAAAAATCTAATCTTTCTTCTTTTTGTTTGTTATGCGGTATACTGGACCACGAAATCGATTGGCGCGACGCGAAGGACAGGATCTCTTTCTTAAGAGTTCTTCTGTGGACACTTCTCGTCCATTAGGGTTTGCGGGATCCTTAAAAAAAGGAGGAAAATTGTCTGAATACGGACAACAGCTTCGAGAAAAACAGAAGGCAAAACGAATTTTTGGGGTAACAGAAAAAACATTCCGAAATTACTATAAAAAGGCGTCTCAAAAGCGAGGGGCTGCAACAGGATTTACACTTCTCTCTTTTTTGGAAACACGATTAGATAATGTGGTGTATCGTTCTGGTTTCGCTCTTACTCGTGCTCAGGCCCGACAAATGGTGAATCATGGAGTGTTTTTGATCAATGGAGCAAAGGTTGACATTCCTTCGTACCAAGTAAAGACGGGGGATAAGATTACTGTTCGCGAGAGATCTTTGGATCATCCCGTTTTTCGAGAGATGTCTGATCAAAAAACATTCCCTCCCAAATGGTTAAGTGTAGATTTAAAAGGGCGAAATATTTCTGTGATGCGGTCTTTAGAGGAGGATGAGGCAGAACCCGCTATTCAAATTCAATCCATCATCGAGTTTTACTCTCGGTAATTTTTCTTTTTCTTCCAATGCACATTATTCAAGAAGAAATCGGGATCCCCAAGATTGTAGAGAAAGTTATCTCTCCTGTGGCATCTCTGTTTATTATCTCTCCTCTCCCTGCTGGTTTCGGGCAAACCCTTGGAAACGCACTTCGAAGAACCCTTCTTTCATCTGTTCCTGGTACAGGAATGGCAGCAGTAAAGGTAAAAGGCGCTCCTCATGAATACACCTCTCTTATAGGGGTGAAAGATAGTGTATTAGATCTTATTCTTTCGTTAAAGAAAGTTTCTTTTCAAATGCAAGGGAAAGAGCCTCTGGTTTTGAAGTTAGAAAAGAAGGGCGATGGACAAGTTTTAGCTGGAGATATTGAGGCGTCTGGAGATGTTGAAATTCTTAATCCTGATTTTGTTATTACTCATCTCGATAAAAAGACCACTTCTCTTTCTGTTGAAATTCGACTAGAAAAAGGTGTAGGGTATTCTTCTGCAAAAGAACGAAGAAAAGAGTCTGAAGATGCGGGATGGATTCTTTTGGATACTATTTATTCTCCGATTCGCAAGGTTCGGTATGATGTAACGGCAGCTCGTGTGGGGGAACGAACAAACTTGGATCAGTTAGAATTAGAAATTGAAACAACGGGAGCTCTTTCGCCTTCGGATGTCTTAAAGTTTTCAGCACGGATTTTAGAGAGCTATTTTACTTACTTCCAAACAGATCCTAATGAAGCGATCGAAGAATCATTCTTTGCAGATTTTGCCCAATCGGGTGGAATGGGTGGAGAAGAAGGAGGGGATAAAAAAGAATCATATACTCCTATTGAGATTCTTAATCTTTCTCCTCGGACTCTTAATGCCCTCATTAATGGGAACATTGGATCTGTAGAAGAAGTGTTAAAGTGTACTCCTTCCCAATTAGAAGGGATGAGAGGGTTTGGGAAAAAGGCCATGACCGAGCTTATGGAAGCACTTGTAAAACATGGGTACGAATGGATACATGGACATGGTATCCAATAATATTTTTCTTTCGTTTATTTATGCGACATAGAGTTAAAGGACATCGGCTGGGACGAACGGATGCCCCTCGAAAGGCACTTATTCGGAATTTAGTTACTTCTCTTATCCTTCATGAGAAAATTGTAACAACAGAAGCAAAGGCTAAGGCTATTGCTCCTTTGTTTGATAGACTCGTAACGACAGTGAAAAATAAAGATTCCATGAATGCTATTCGAGATGTGAAGAGAATGGTTTTTGGGGAAGTGGCACAGCGAAAAATGATGGATGATATTAAACCTCGTTTTGAAAATCGGTCTTCTGGATATACTCGAATCCGAAAAATTGGATTTCGAGATGGCGATGGAGCACCGGAAGTACGACTTGAAATTTTTACCGAAATAAACGCATGAAAACTTACATCCCTTCTCAAGACGAGCTGAACCGAAAGTGGTATATTATTGATGCCGCTCATCAGGTAGTAGGACACATTGCTACTGAAGTTGCAAAGCGACTTCGGGGAAAACATCGTCCAGACTTTACCCCCCATCTCGATATTGGAGATGCGATTGTCATTATCAATTCTGATAAGGTGGTATTGACGGGGAAAAAATGGAGTCAAAAGAAATACTACCGATACTCTGGGTATGTGGGAAATTTAAAAGAGAAAAATGCAGAAAAAATGCACTCTGAGAACCCTGCATTTGTCCTGGAAACAGCGATAGCAGGAATGATTCCTCACACCAGACTGAAAAAAGATATTTTAAAGCGCTTAAAAGTGTATGCTGGAACTGAACATCCTCATACTGCGCAACAACCAGAAACTCTCGTTATTTCGTAATTTTTATGTCTCTTCAAAAGACTCCTGCAAAAGCTGCTGAAAAAGCCTACTTTTACGCCCTTGGGAAAAGAAAAACGGCGATTGCTAAAGTATACCTTACTCCTGGAGTAAAGGGTGGAAAGCAAGAAGTAAATGGAAAAGACCTCGTAGAATATTTTCCAGGTATTCTGGGAGATAATGCGCTTTCTCCTCTTACGACAGTTCAATTTTCTGACATTTCGTTAAAAGTAGTGGTTATTGGAGGAGGATCTTCTTCTCAGTCTGATGCGGTTCGACATGGAATCGCAAGAGCTTTAGAGCTTTACGATCCTGCATATCGTCTTTCTCTTAAACGAGCAGGGTTACTGACACGAGATCCTCGAGTGAAAGAGCGAAAGAAACCGGGTCTCAAGAAGGCTCGTAGAAGTCCTCAGTGGTCAAAACGGTAATGTTTTACGAAAAGCCCTCCCATCGCGGAGGGTTTTTTTGTAGGAGAAAAACTGAGATTGTCTTTTAAGGGGTATGTTGAAACAATGGGGATCGTATTTCACCCGGAAAAAGTATGAAAAAATTAGATGTAGACCATTTTTTAAGTACCAAACAGGAGCCATCTCTCTTCATTATCGCTTCGCCCATTGGAAACCTCGCTGATTTCACATTTCGCGCGGTAGAAACATTAAAAATGGTAGATTATATTGCCTCGGAAGATACGCGTGTAACAGGATATTTGCTCAAGCATTACGGCATAGAAAAGAAAAATTCCATGATTTCGTTTCATGCGCAATCAGGCGATCGGTCACTGCAAAAAATTCTTGCTCTTCTTGCCGAAGGGAAATCCGTTGCGTATCTCTCTGATGCTGGAACACCGGGAATTTCGGATCCTGGAACACTGTTGGTAATGGCAGCAAAACAAGCGGGAGTGAAGGTTATTCCTCTTCCTGGAGCCTGTGCCCTTACTACGGCACTTTGCGCGGGAGGGGTTGCAACCCACCGTTTCCAATTCTTTGGCTTTTTACCACATAAAAAAGGACGCCAAACACTTTTAAAAGATATTGCGCTGCTCTCCCATACTGCTGTTTTGTACGAATCCACACACCGGATTGAGAAGTTTTTAGGAGAGGTAAAAGAATTTTTTCCCCTTAAAAAAATAGTCCTGGCCCGAGAGTTGACGAAAATTTACGAAGAATTTTTAACCGGGACAGCGGAAGAGCTTTTAGAAATACTGCACACCACCCCAGAAAAGAAAAAAGGAGAATTTGTGGTGTTGGTAGCGGAATAAAAAAAACGAGCCTCTTGAAGGCTCGTTTTTTAAAACACAAGATAATGGATTGTTATGCAAAAAATCCAATGTATACGCATCCAGCACTCATCAGAATTGCGACTGCACCAGCGATGGTTACAAAGTATTTACATTTCAGCATAAAAGTCGTCATTTTTTCTACGCCTTTAGGGCACATAATTAAAAATGCACCTTTAAGCACTCCTAACCATCCAAAAATGGTAATGGGAAGAAGGATGTTCCATTCCCATGCATTTTGAAAGTGAAGAACAACGGTTCCCCATAAAAGGGCAATGATACCGCCTGCCAGAATGAATCCTTCGTTTTTTGCTATTTCTTGCATTACCTTTGTGTAGTGTTGGGGATGGAGTACGAGTCCGAGTCCGAGAACTCCGAAAAGCACGCCGTAAATTTGGAAAAACAGTTCAGCGGTCATAAAAAAAAGAAAAAGAACAGTGCTGAGAATACTCTCAAAACAGTAAAGTGCAAGATGATTTTCTCCCTTTTGGCTTTGTAATGCTTATTTTAGAGGGGAGTTTTTTATGTTCACCGTAAGTTTTTTGCAGGAGCAATCTTAAATTCAGTGGCATCAAAAACCAATATTTCAGATTTATCTTCCGAAATTTCAAGAATATATTTGCCATCTGGTCTTTTTTGCTGAGCAACAGAAATAATCTTTTGACTCAAGCTCACTTTAATCTGATCAGAGACCTTATCATTCAAGCCTGCCAGCTTTAGTGCTGATACGATCTTCATTGCATTCAGGAAAAGACCTTTATTCGGATTTTTCCAATTTTCACTATTTATCGCCACCGCAGAAATCTTCTGAAAAATATCTTTTTTTACATCTATGCTGCTTTTCACCGTCTCTTTTTTAGCCTGATTAAAAAGAGGAGTTGTATTTAATACATCTATCGCCTTATTCTTCGCCTCTTGCACTTTTGCACTCATTTGGTCAAATACATTCACATCCACCGATTCGCCCATAAATGCCTTGAGAATCATATTATCAAGCGCATCTTCGGAAGGAGCTTCTGCAACCGACTTTGCTGCCTCCGTTTTTGCTGGTTCTGCTACTGGTGCGGCAGTGGGTATTTTGTAATACTCTTTCAAAAATCTGATTGCCTCATCCACCGGCAGTATTTTAGGTAAGAGGAGTTGTGCATCTGTTGGATTATTTCGGGGAATCATTTGAAGCGCATCTCCATTGCGTGCCAGTTGTGAATCCTTGGTTTCTGCCGAAACATGGGTAGCATCGAATACATTCAGCGAAAAATCTTTATAGATCATAAAGTAAGAATGCGGAAGGATTTCAAGATCTACACCACCTCCTAAAGCATCGTTAAAGGTTTTTGCCACTGTACGAATTTCGTTCTTTTGATCTTCGGTAAGTTGTTCTCCTGTTTCAGATTTTGCTACAGATGCGTTTGCCAAATTTATTGCATCAAAAACCCGTTGCCGTTTTGAAAACAGGGCAGGATATTTCTCTTGGGTAATATATGGGTTCCCCTTTAATGAGGCTTCTGCTCTATCAAAAGACTCTTGTAATGCTTCAATTTCTGCATTGGTGAAGTTTTGCCCACCTGGACTGTCTTTTTCTTTATAATCATTAAGAAACTGTAATACTGAGTCATACCGCAAAGATACACCATCTGCCTCAAATTTTTCCATGTCGACCTCATTTGTGCTAGTTGATGCCTCTGCAGTTTTTATTTTTTCCGGTTCTACCGGCACCGACGCGATTTTTTGTTCCACAGGATTGAAGACCTCCACTGGTTTTGGATCCAATTCCGACTCAATTTTTTTTGGATTCAGCTCAGTAACAGTCCAAGGCTGATTATTGAGTGTTCCTAATGTCGGACGAGGTAGCTCATCGGTTGGAACCGCCGGTTTAGCGTTTTTCTCCTCCTCTTCAGCTTTTTTTATTTTTCCTAAGGCTTCTTCTCGCGCGGCTTTTAATTCGGTTTTCAATTTGGGGTATTTATCTTCCTTAGATACAAGCGCGTTGTTAGTTTCCGTTTCATCAGTATCATGTAATAACTCTGTTAATGTTTTAATTTGGGAAGAAGAAAACGGCTTCCCATTATTCAGTTTCTCAAATTCGAAATATGCCACTGAGATAGCTTTATACGCCGCTATTATCGATTTTAGCAAAGGTTCTATCTGATTCTCTTGCTCTTCTGTTAACGCTGCTTCATTTTTTTTTCCGGTTGTATTCACCCCTGGAGTAGCGGTTTTAGCTACTGGTGCCGTCGGCAGTGAATTGGCTTTTAAACCCAATAAAAATGGTCTTAATTGCTCCCATTTAAAATTCTGCGCTCTGCTTTTATCCGAAGAGATTATTGGGGAATTATTATCACTCTTCACCCCATAATCATCTACAAAAGCATAAGCGTATTTTTCTCTCAATGCTAATACATCACTCTCGAGAGAGAGAGAGAGAGAGAGAGAGAGAGAGACGAAAAGCGCTTCCCCAGTGTTTTTGGTGCACACGGCATACCATGAATCGGTTAAAAATCTTCATGCCATGGTATCACACTCGTTGGTAAAAATCCAGATTTTATGCCTCCAAACTTCACTTTTAAAGTGGACCGCTTAAGGTTCCGTCATTGCGATGAGCGAAGCGAAGAAGCAATCCATGCTATGAAACTGGATTGCCACGCCTCCTTTTAGTCAGCTCGAGAGTGACGAGGATTCCTTCTATGCCCGTATAATCAGCGCATCGCTTTCCATTCCTACTCCAATATATTTTATTTTTACGCCTGTTTCTACTTCTAAAAATGTGAGGAGATTTTGAGCCTCTTCGGGGAGGTCTTCAAATTTTCGTATATCGGATAAATCACTCTTCCAGCCTTTAAACTCTTGTACTACTGGTTTTACCCGTAAAAGAGTTCCAATATCCGCCGGAATGGCTTGTGTTTTTTCTCCGTCCAACTCGTACGCCACTACAACCCCAATGGTTTCAAAATCTGCCAAAACATCCAACTTGGTAATATTCCAAGCCGTTGCGCCGTTCACTCGCACAAATCGTTTTAATGCCACTAAATCTACCCATCCACATCGTCTGGGTCTTCCGGTGGTTGCCCCGTATTCGTGCCCTATTTCGCGCAGTTTTTCTCCATTATCGTTTAAGAGTTCGCTCACCAATGGTCCGCTTCCCACACGAGTAACATAGGCTTTGGCAACTCCAATAATTTCGGTAAATTTGTTGGGCGCAATTCCACTTCCGTGCGCTGCACCCGAAACGGTGGTATTAGACGAAGTCACAAATGGGTAAGTCCCATGATCAATATCCAGCATAAATCCTTGAGCCCCTTCCACGAGAATATTTCGTCCTTCTGCTTGGTATTTTTCCAGTAAATCTTCGGTATCCACGATAATCTCTGAAAATTCCTCCGCGAGGTCTTGGTACTCTACCAAAAGGGCTTCAATATCAATCCCCAGTCCATATTGGGCATTTAGTGATTCGGCGTGTTCTCGTAATCGGTGCGCAAAGAGTGAAAAATCCGCTACTAATTCCCCCGCCCGTATCCCCATGCGGGAAACCTTATCGGTATACGCGGGACCAATTCCTCTCCGCGTGGTTCCCACACATTCTTTTCCTTTTTTTTCTTCCTGAAGGCCATCAATCGCCTGGTGAAAATCAAACAAAATATGCGCCCGGCTGCTGAGAAAAATACGGTTGTGCACAACAACACCTTTTTCGGCTAAATCGTGCATTTCATCTAACAGTGATGGAAGATGAACGACACATCCGTTTCCGATAATTCCGATATTTTCCGGTTCTATAAGCCCCGACGGAAGGAGGTGAAATACATATTTTTTCCCATCTCGGTAAATGGTATGCCCGGCGTTGGCTCCTCCTCCGGTTCGGACAATAACAGAATGATCTTGGGAAAGCGCATCCACCAGTTTTCCTTTCCCTTCATCTCCCCATTGCGCGCCTAAAACAACGGTAATGTTGGAAGTTTTCATGGAGAAATAAAAAAGCAAAAAAAGAGTGCCAAAAATGGGAAGAAATGTCACGGGTTTTCTCCCGCCTCCATAGTGACTACGCACAAAAAGTTTTTTACTTTGAGGTGCCACATGGCTTCGGGAACGCCAAACTCCTCTAAAAAATCCACTCCTTGCACTTCTTCAATCGCATTGGCGTAAAACGCCGCCGCGCCGCCAATGGCATGGAGATACACCGCGCCGTGTTGAGACAATGCTTTTTGTGTTTTTTCTCCCATTCCTCCTTTTCCAATAACGGCTTTTATTCCTGTTTTTTGGATAAATTCGGCTTGATATGCTTCTTCTCGGATGGAAGTGGTGGGTCCGGCTGCCGTTATTTTCCAACGATTCTCTGACAGGGGGTCATGACCCCCTGTTGCTCGAGAGATGGTATGACCCCTTGTTTCAAAATGGGTCGCTACTGGACCACAGTGGTATACTGCGCTTCCTTCCACATTTTTAGGAAGAATGAGTCCTTTTTCCACGACTTGGGAGTGGAGCGTATCTCTTCCGGTAAATATCTCCCCATGCACCATCACTATGTCACCTATTTTTAAAGCGCGTATTTGGCTTTCTGTACAGGGAAAAGTGAGGGATTTTATTTTCTCGTGGTTCCCTTGCTTTAACAGGGGGTCATGACCCCCTGTTATTTCGGACAGGTCATTCTTACCTTCAAGGACAGGTTTAAAACCTGTCCCTACACCACCACTCATTTCTTCTCTTTTTTCCGTCATTGGTAATTTGTCATTTGTCATTGATAATTCCACTGCCCCTCTTCTCATTGCCCAACAACTGTAGCTGACGGTTACAAAAAAGCTGGCGGGAAGACGATGCGAAGCCGAACATTTTACGCCCAAAAGTGTTGTTTTTCCTCCAAACCCCATGGGCCCAATACCGAGGGCATTGGTACGGGTAAGAATTTCTGTTTCTATTTCTCGCAGGGTTTCATCTGGATTTTCGAAAAAGAGGGGAAGGAGAAGATTTTTTTTGGCGTATGTATAACCACTTTCACGGTCTCCACCAATATGTACCCCTAAAATACCTGGCGCACAGCCTTTTCCTTGGGCATTTTTTACGATTTGGAGCACTGCACGAATAACTCCTTCCATGTCTCGTCCCGCTTTTCCAAGATCCGTTTCCATGGGGAGCGCCATTTGCCCCGAAACATTTTCCGATCCGCCCCCTTTGAGCAAGAGTTGAATCCGTATTTTGTCATCTGTGCTCTTTTCCCAGATTATTTTGGGGAATCCTTTTCCCATATTGGTTCCAGAATTTTTTCCCGTAAGACTGTCTACCGCATTGGGGCGCAAAATTCCTTCTTTTGTGGCTTCTTCCACTGCCCATAAAATATCGGTTTCTATCCTTTCTCTCTCAGGAGAAAGCGGAGCGGTAACAAAAAAAGTAGGAAATCCGGTATCTTGGCAAAGAGGAACCGTTTTTTCTTCTGCCAGTTTTATATTTTGCTCAATAATGTCGAGCGAAAGTTCTGCCACACCCTGTTCTTGTAGCCTCGCTTGCAAAAGCGCCTCCCGAATGTCGTCTGGAAGAGTGGTAGAAACCCGCCGAATGAGATTGAGAATTTCTGTTTTCATAAAAAGGAAGTGAGAGGATTATTTCATGATGAGGAAAAAAGCGGAAAGGAAAATTTGAGGAATTGGCATTCTCTTTTGCTATACTTTCATTACGATTTCTGCTCACCAAATGGAGTCTTTCAACCTTATTATTCTCATTCTTTCGTTCCTTTCGTTCCCCTTTTTTATTCTTGTAGGGTGGTGGTTTTGGAAACAAAAAAACACGCGCATCGTTTCTGGATTTTTTATCGTGCTGTCGATTCTGTTTTTTTGGATGCGTTTTATAGAGCCACAAATTATTATTACTCGTTCCCAAAGTGTCCCTTTACATACCGCACTCCGTATCGCCGTTATTTCGGATATTCATCTCGGGCTTTTTAAACAGGAAGATTTTTTAGAAGCGGTCGTAAAGAAGGTAAATGCCACCCATGCGGATATGCTTCTCATTGCGGGAGATTTTACTTTTTATCCGCAAAAGTCGGACCTTCCAAAACTTTTTTCACCGCTTAAAAACCTTACCATGCCCGTGTATGCTGTGTTGGGGAACCATGACACCGAACGCCCAGGAGAACCATTGCGCAAAGAGATGAAAGAGGTTCTCATCCAAAATAATGTCCGGCTTTTAGAAAATGAGATTCTCCGCCTGAAAGATATAACGCTTATAGGAATGGGGGACCGATGGGCAGGGGAACAAGGAGAAGATGATATATCTCTTTTATCCCAGGTTACGCCAGAAGAAAATGTGCTGGTTCTGGTGCATAACCCCGATAGTATTACAGATTTTCCCAATTCCAATGCGGATCTGACGGTTTCGGGGCATACCCATGGGGGGCAGATTCGTATTCCTTTGCTGTACAAAAAAGAGATTCCTACGAGAGGGGATTTTGATAAAGGGCTCACAATCGAAAAAAATACGACCCTCTTTATTACCAGTGGTGTGGGTGAAGTAGGCTTACCAATGAGATTTTTAAATTTTCCAGAAGTGGTGGTTTTAGAAGGAGTGTAAAATTTTTCTTGACCACTTCTTTTTAGCACTCTATAATAAGGAGTGCTAATTTTCGTCTTTGTGAACGGACGGAGAGAATCAAATTCTTGTCTCCGTCACTCTCGAGGATGTATGACGAAGCAATCCTAATCTTTTTTTGGATCGCCACTCTCCATTGCATTTCGCTCGCGATGACGAAAAAACCTTTTACCCCTTTTTTATGATGAAAATCGTTCCTCTCTTTGCACGAGTAGTTGTGGAGCCAGCAGAAAAAGAATCCACTACTTCTTTTGGCATTATTCTCGCAGAGACCATGTCCAAAGAAAAACCCCAAAAAGGGAAAGTTATTGCGGTAGGACCTGATGCAAAAGCCGTAAAAGCAGGAGATACCGTCCTTTTTAAAAAGTATTCTCCCACCGAAATTGAAATAGAAGACAAAACATATTTCATTCTCGACGAAGAAGATTTGCTCGGAAAAATGGAATAATTTCCTCATAGAGACAGGTTTTAAACCTGTCCTCATAAAAAATGGACAGGTCGAGAGACCTTTCCCTACAGCCTCTTTTTTACCCTTTCACCCTTTTTATTATGGCAAAAGATATTGCTTACGGAGAAGACGCCCGAAAAAAACTCTTAAAAGGAGTTCTCAAACTTGCAGACGCTGTTCGAATTACCATGGGACCCAAAGGTCGTAATGTAGTGCTCGACAAAAAATACGGAGGTCCCACCATTACCAATGACGGTGTGACCATTGCCAAAGAAGTAGAATTGGTTGATAAATTTGAAAATATTGGAGCGCAAATTGTAAAAGAAGCGGCTACCAAAACCAACGATATTGCCGGAGACGGAACCACTACCGCAACCGTGCTGGCTGCAGCAATTATTTCTGAAGGAATGAAGAATGTTGCCGCTGGTGCCAATCCTATTTTTGTAAAAGGCGGAATTGAAAAAGCGGTTGCAAAAGCCGTGGTAGAGCTTGAGAAAAATACGAAGCAAATCTCCACAAAAGGAGAAGTTTCTCAGGTTGCCACTATTTCTGCCCAAAACCAAGAAATTGGAGATACCATTGCCGACATTATGGATAAGGTCGGAAACGACGGAGTGATTACCGTAGAAGAAGGGCAAAGCATTGGAATTACCACCGAAATTGTAGAAGGAATGAAATTTGATAACGGATATATTTCTCCCTACATGGTAACCGATCCAGCTCGCATGGAAGCCATTATGGAAGGAACAGCGATTCTCGTGACCGACAAGAAGGTTTCGTCTATCCAAACTATCCTCCCATTGGTAGAAGCCATGGCAGGAGCTGGGCGAAAAAATCTCTTTATTATTGCGGAAGATATTGAAGGAGAAGCGCTTACCACGCTGGTGCTCAACAAACTCCGAGGAACCTTTAATTGTGTTGCCGTAAAAGCGCCAGCATTTGGAGATCGACGAAAAGAAATGCTCAAAGATATTGCGATTCTCACTGGAGCAACCTTTATTACCGAAGAAGTAGGGCTGACGCTGGAAAAAGCGACTTTAGACGATCTTGGAAGCGCGCGAAAAATTATCGTTACGAAAGACTCCACCACTATTGTGGAAGGAAAAGGAAACGCAGCAAAAATTAGTGATCGTGTGGCGGAAATTAAGGCAACTATTGAGAAAACCAAGTCTGACTACGACAAGGAAAAACTCATGGAACGGGCGGCAAAACTTTCGGGCGGAGTTGCCATTTTAAAGGTTGGAGCAGCAACAGAAGTGGAATTAAAAGAGAAAAAACACCGAATAGAAGATGCTCTTTCTGCTACGCGTGCAGCGGTAGAAGAAGGAATTGTAGCCGGAGGAGGAACCGCTCTCCTCAAGATTTCTCTTTCTTTGGATGCTCTTATTGAATCCGCAGAGAACGACGACGAGAAAGTAGGAATCCTGATCGTAAAAAAAGCATTAGAAGCACCTGTTCGACAGATTGCAGAAAATGCAGGACTGGAAGGGTCGGTTATTGTTGCTCAGGTGTTAGCGGACAAAAACGCCAACAACGGGTACAATGTGATTTCTGGAAAGGTAGAAGACCTGGTAAAAGCCGGAATTATTGATCCGAAAAAAGTGACGCGAAGTGCGCTTCAAAACGCGGCTTCTGTAGCGGCAATGTTACTGACTACCGAGGTTGCCATTACCGATATGCCAGAATCAGAAAAACCAGCCATGCCCGACATGGGGGGAATGGGAGGAATGTATTAATTTGTCCCACCGCCGTAGAGACGCATTGCAATGCGTCTCTACAAAAAAATTCAAAATGGAGAATATTGCGTCTCTACAAACCCACAAAAAAACACCGCATTGCGGTGTTTTTTTGTGGGTGACAGAAAACGGGGAATGGGGGAAAATGTGGGTACCAAACATTTTTCAATAAAAATTATGGAAGTACCATACGAAGAAAAACTGGAAAAAATTAATGATTTTATTAATAAAACACTAGAAGAAACCAGTTGTGTTATTGAGCAATTAAACGGGAAAAAATGTATGCGAACTTTGGCGTTGCTATCCTTTGCACATATGGAAGTTTTTGCAAGTTATTGGTGTCTTTATAAAGGGAAAAAAGAAGATCACGGAGATAAAATTAAGGACTGGATAAATACTTTTTTTCTCACAGAAAAAAACATTTACATGGAAGAATCTCCACACTACAAAAATATAACTGACATAGAATTATATAAAATAAGATGTAATACTGTTCATTTTTTCTCTCCCCGTCTCCCTGATAAGTTTCTTCCTAAAAGAATAGGAATAACGGAAGATGAAAGAAGTATGAATCCCAACGATGCTAAAAATATTTTTGATTTCGGAACTATTCTGATATCCAATAGATCTTTACTTCTCTTGATATTAGAGGGTGCAAAGCTCATGTTAAATGCCTTATTAGATAATAGTGATCCCAATCATATTCCAGGAATAGAAAGAATTTATAAAAAAATCAATGAAGAAGGAGGTGAACAAATAAATATTGATAATCATGCCAATTCATAATGGATTTCAAATTCAACCGGCCCCCAACCGTAGAGACGCATTGCAATGCGTCTCTACAACCGAACCATCCGAAAAATTCCAAAATAAATACCGTATTCCCTCCGCCCGCCTAAAAAATTACGATTATGGCGAGGACGGCGCATATTTTGTAACCATTTGTACCAAAAATCGGGAACCGTTTTTTGGAGAAATAAAAAACGGGAAAATGCAATTATCAAAAATAGGGAAAATTATTGAGGAGGAATGGCAAAAAACGGTAGAAATACGAAAAAATATCACACTGGGCGAATGGGTGGTAATGCCGAATCATGTACATGGGATTATTTTTATTAACGGGAACAGTGACGGGGAAGGGTGTAGAGACGCGATTCATCGCGTCTCTGTAAAAAACACAGATGCGATTCATCGCAACACAGACGCCATAAATGGCGTCTCTACAAATGGCGGCATTACAAAAAACAATAACCCTATGTTACACGAAAATTTATCAACCATTATAAGATGGTATAAAGGGCGTACAACATTTGAAATACGAAAATTTAATCCTGATTTTTCCTGGCAACCCCGATTTCATGACCATATCATTCGTAATGAAACGGAATTAACCAAAATTTCTGAATATATTTTTCATAATCCACAAAACTGGGTACAAGACGATTATTTTTGATTTTTTTATGTCTTCTCTTTTTTCTGTTTATCCTCAATTCCCCGTTTCTTTTGTAAAAGCGAGTGGAACCCGCCTGTGGGACGATGAAGGAAACGCATACCTGGATTTTTATTCTGGAATTGGCTGTATTAACTTGGGGCATTGCCACTCCTCTGTTACCAAAGCCCTTACCACCCAAGCCGAAAAACTGTGGCACATCTCTAATATTTTCCCCCATAAAAATACCATTCTCGCTGCAGAAAAACTGGCATCTAAAGCCCCGTTTGCCGCAAAAGTTTTTTTTGCTAATTCTGGAGCCGAAGCCAATGAAGCGGCACTCAAACTCGCCAGAAAATATTCTAAAAGCCGAAAAGGAACAGATGCTATTGAAATCATTGCGTTTGAAAAATCGTTTCACGGACGAACGATGGCAACCCTTTCGTGTACTGGGAAGCCAAAAATGCGAGAGGATTTTTCCCCCATGCTTCCTACTGTGCATTTTGCGCAGTACAATAACATTTCCTCCGTTCGTTCTCTCGTTTCTCCCCATATTTCTGCCATTATTATCGAAACTATTCAGGGAGAGGGAGGACTTGCTACGGCAGATTTTTCATTTTTACAAGCAGTGAGAGAGCTGTGTGATGAACACGATATTTTACTCATTGTTGACGAAGTACAAACCGGAGCAGGACGAACCGGAACTTTTTTCTCCTGCGAAAACACTGGGGTTATTCCGGATATTATTACGGCTGCAAAAGCCATTGGGAATGGTTTTCCAGTGGGTGCCATGCTGGCAAAACCAGAAATTGCCAAATATTTTGCAGTGGGAGACCACGGCACTACTTTTGGAGGGAATCCGATGGCAACTGCGGTGGTATCGGCCGTGTGTGATGAAATGACTCCCGAGTTTTTGACAAAGGTCCAAAAAAAATCAGAATTCTTCGATGTTCTCTTGCAAGACCTGCAAACCACTTTCCCTGAAAAAATATTGGAACTGCGGGGGCGAGGATTTATGCGCGGAATACTTTTTCCCGGAGGAATGGCGCCAGAAATACAAAAAATACTCCTGTTAGAAAACCGGCTGGTCACCCTCCTCTCGGGGGATTCTACCGTTTTACGCCTCTTACCGCCCTTAGTGAGCTCCGAGGAAGAATTGCAGGAAGGAGTGTTGAGAATACGAGAAGTGGTGAAAAATGTCTAAAACTCTTCCTTGCATCTTCCCTTCTCCCCCGTCACAATATTTCTGAAATTTTGATGCACAAAAATGGCACTGGAAGATATGGTATTGGGCGGATCGGAAAGCGCAGGAGATGGCGGGAAAGAGGGGGGAAGTGAAGCGGCAAAAGAAGCCGCTGAGAAAGTACGAGAACAAAAAGCCAAAGCCGCCGCGCAGGCAAAGAGGGATCAACAAAACGAACGACGGAAAAAATCAGAGGATAATACCCTCGCACAAATTATTCTCCAGTTCCTCAAGAATCCTCGTTATTCTGGATTTTTTCTTCTCATTGCACGGGCCCTTTCTAAAAATATTCCTTCCGATTTTTTACTCGCTATTTTAGCGCTTATTCATAAAGATTCAGCCCAAATTCTCCATGAGAAAAATATCCCCCGAAGAAATCCTCCAAAACCTCATTCTTCTGCCTTTCCTCCTGAGCTTTCTGCTCCATTGGCAGAATGGACTATTCTCATGTATTCGGTTTCTACGGCAGAGCCACACCGCGTATTGGAAACTATTCTGGATGAAAATTGGGAATTGGATGCCAATACAGTACAACTCTGCGCCTTGGTCGTGCGAGAATTTTTCTTTTTTAAGAAATTCGAAACCCCCTTTCCTCATATTCAACAATTCTCAGAAAATTTTCTCAAAACCCTCGCTACCGACTTGGAAAACCAAATTCAAAACCAGCAGATTTTAGAAACCGCGGAAGAGGATAATTTTTAGTTCTCGTTTTCTGAATCTGGCGTAGCAAATTTTTCCACCATTTGTGCTGCCAGCCCAATATAGGTTTCTGGGGTCAGCATTTGGAGTGCTTTTTTCTCTTTTTCGGGAAGGTTGAGTCCTCCGACAAATGCCCGAAAATCTTCAATCGTAATGCGCTTTCCACGGGTTAGCTCTTTCAGTTTTTCGTAGGGTTTTTCTATTCCGTGTTTGCGCATAACTGTTTGCGCCGCTTCGCCCAGCACTTCTACATTGGCATTCAGCTCTTTGCTACAGGTTTCTTGCACCACCTCTAATTTTTCTATTCCAATTTTTAAACTCTTGAGAGCGAGAAGAGAATGCCCAAATGCTACGCCTACATTACGGAGAATAGTGGAATCGGTAAGATCTCGTTGAAAGCGAGAAACGGGTAGTTTTTCTGCAAAAAACCGAAAGAGAGCATTCGCAATCCCAAAATTTCCTTCTGCATTTTCAAAATCAATGGGATTTACTTTATGCGGCATGGTGGAAGATCCAATTTCTCCTGCACGGGTTTTTTGTTTAAAAATTCCCCGAGAAATGTATCCCCAACTATCACGAGAAAAATCAATGAGAATTGTATTTAAAAGGGCAACAGTGTTGGAAATTTCCGCAATATAATCATGGGATTCAATCTGATCGGTAATGGGATTCCAAGTAAGCCCCAAAGATTCTACAAATTCTTGTGAAATTTCTAGCCAGGGAGCCTTAGGATACGCCGCAATGTGCGCATTAAAATTCCCCGTTGCACCATTTATTTTCCCTAAAAAATCCTGGTGTTCGAGTGCGTCCATTTGGGGTGACATACGAGACGCAAACAGGAAAAAGGCTTTTCCAAGGGTGGTGGGAGACGCCGGTTGTCCATGGGTAAGCGCCAGAAGAGGAATATTCTTCCACTCTTTTGCGCGGGTCTCAATGGCGTGCAAAATTTCGTCGTACGCTGGCATCATTACCTCATCCATCGCATCTTTTAGCATTAACGAATAGGCGAGATTATTAATATCTTCACTGGTACACGCAAAATGGATCCATTCGGCAACATCTTCCAAAGAAGTTCCTGCAAGTTTTTCTTTTAAAAAGTACTCTACGGCCTTAACATCATGTTTTGTAGTCGCTTCTATTTCTTTTATTCTCAGTGCGTCTTCCTCTGAAAAATTTTTAAGAATCCGTGCGAGTATTTCTCGTTCTTTATTGGTAAGACTCCGAAGTTCCTCAATTTCACTTCTCTCCGCTAAATACTGAAACCAGTTTATTTCCACTAATAGGCGGTAAAACAGGAGCGCTTTTTCTGAAAAAAACGGAGAGAGATCTTTTGTTTTTTCGGCATATCGTCCATCGAGTGGGGAAAGGGAGGTAACCATGGGAGAAGGGGTGAGAGAATTAAAAATTAAGAATTAAGAATAAGGAGGTGGTGTAGGGACGGCGCACTGGCGTGCCCATTTGATATCTTTTACACCGGTCGATATCTACTCTACAAAAAAAAGAGGCAAATTGCAATTTGCCTCTACAATTCTTCCCCAACCTGTCGTAGAATGGATATAGATTTTTTTATTCCCCATGATGAAAAAAGGTGGAGAAATTTTATTGGAAGGGCTTTTGCATAACGGTGTGCAGGATATTTTTGGATATCCTGGGGGATCGGTTATTCCCCTCTACGATACCCTTCTGAAGTATCCCCAATTGCGACATATTTTAGTGCGACATGAGCAAGGGGCTGCATTTGCTGCCAACGGATATTCCCGTGCGAGTGGAAAAGTAGGAGTATGTCTGGCTACTTCTGGTCCGGGAGCCACCAATCTCGTTACTGGTGTGGCAGATGCCATGATGGATTCGGTCCCCATGATCGTTATTACAGGACAGGTTTTTGCGCATCTTATTGGAACCGATGCGTTCCAAGAAACCGATGCTATTGGAATTATGATGCCCGTCGTAAAGCATTCCTACGAAGTGACCCAAGCAGAAGATCTTGCGGAGGTGATCCAAGAAGCCTTTCATATCGCCAGTACCGGAAGACCCGGACCCGTGCATATTGATATTACGAAGAATGCTTTTTTGGAGCAGGTGGAATTTGACGGATTTCATGATGAAATTAATATCCCTGGCTATAAACCCACGATTATTCCCAATGCACCCCAAATAAAAAAAGCAGTGGAAGTGATTGCAGAATCAAAACGCCCTATTGCGATTGTGGGACACGGTGCACTTATTTCTGGGGCTTCCTCGGAGGTGATAGCCTTTTTAGAAAAAGCAGATATTCCTTGTGTGCAAACCCTTTTGGGTCTTTCTACCGTTTACAGCGGACATCCGCTGGATTTAGGACTTTTGGGGATGCACGGACAAGTATATGCCAATAATGCAGTGCATAATGCTGATCTTATTATTTCTATTGGTTCTCGATTTGACGATCGTATTACCGGTCGTTTAAAAGATTTTCATCGCCAGGCAAAAATTATTCATTTTGATATTGATCCCGCAGAAGTGGGGAAAAATGTTCCCGCGCATATTCCCGTGGTGGGAGATCTTAAAAAATCTATAGAGGCCGTTTTAAAGCTCTTGCCAGTATTTCACCATACCGCGTGGAAAGAGCAAATTGAACAGTGGAAGGAGGAGTTTGCCATTCCAAAAGTGCACGCCTGCCATACCGAACGGTGTATAAACGCCATGCGCGCTTGGGATGTGATAGAAGCGCTCGCAGAAGAAACCGATGGTGATATTGTCATCGTCCCTGATGTGGGACAACACCAAATGTGGGTTGCGCAAGGATTCCCGTATAAAAAACCATATTCACACCTGTATTCCGGGGGCTTAGGAAGTATGGGATTTTCCCTTCCAGCCGCCATGGGGGCAGCAGTGGCGTGTCCCGAAAAAGAGGTGTGGAGTATCTCGGGAGATGGTGGATTTCAGATGAATTCTCAAGAACTCATGACCATTGTGCAGGAAAAAATTCCACTCAAAATAGGAATTTTTAACAATAATTTTTTAGGAATGGTACGCCAGTGGCAAGAACTTTTTCAGGATAAAGCGTATTCGTTTGTAAATATGCAAAACCCAGATTTTGTAAAACTGGCAGAAGCCTACGGAATTCCCGCTTTTCGAGCAGAAACAAAAAAAGAAGCGCATGAAGCTATTAAAAAAGCCCGTGCTATAAATGGTCCAGCTCTCATTGAGTTTAAAATTGCCATGGAAGAAAATGTTTTCCCCATGGTTCCCCAAGGTGCTTCATTGGGGGAAACACGGGTAGAATAAGAGTATTGTTTTTGTTTTTTGTTTGAATCTCTCATTTTTTATGTCTTCTCCTCTCGCTTCTCTCCGGAATATGATTCCGGTATCGTTCCTTCTCAAATACCACCTTTTAAAAAGTATTCTTGCAACGCTTTTAAATTTTCGTCCTTCGCGAAAATTGTTGGTGATTGGAATTACGGGAACCAAAGGGAAAAGCACCACGGCGAATTTTTTGTGGTCTATTTTACAAGCAACCGGGAAAACAACAGGGCTCCTTGGGACCGCTAATGTGCGCATTGGAAAGCGCGAAGAACTCAATAATTGGCATATGACCATGCCTTCTCCCTTTGCCATTCAGCATTTTTTGCGAAATGTAAAAAATGAAGGCGGTACGGCCGCCATTTTAGAATTTACCAGTGAAGGAGCGAAGCAATCCCGTCACATTGGCATTGATTTTGATGGCGCTGTTTTTTTGAATCTCTCTCCCGAACACCTTCCCTCGCATGGCGGATCGTTTGAAGCGTATAAAAAAGAAAAGCAAAAACTCTTTTCTCGGCTTGCATCCTCTTTTATAAAAACCATTGGAGGGCGTCCGGTTCCTAAAATTATGGTGGCAAATAAAAATGACGCCAATGCCATGGAATTTTTAAAATTTTCTGCCCATAAAAAATATTTTTTTCAGCTTCTGTCATCAGAAAATACGGATTCTCCGCTCCAGAGTGGGGAACATATTCCCTGCGTAACGGCAACAATTGTTTCCCAAACAGAAGAGAAAATGGTTCTTGATATTTGTGAAGAGACTCATCACCATCCCGTGGATATTTTTCTTCCGGGCGGGAAAAATGCAGAAAATGCCTTAGCGGCTGTTACCATTGCTCGGGGATATGGGGTCAGTTGGGAGGCCATTGAAACCGGTTTAGAAAGCCTTACTTGTGTGCCCGGACGAATGGAACGGATTACAGAAGGACAGCCATTTACCGTTTTTGTAGACTACGCGCACGAAGAGAAAAGTATGGAATTTGTGCTGAAAACTGGACGAAAAATGTTAGATGGAAAAAAGGGAAAATTGATGATTCTTTTAGGAGCGGAAGGGGGGGGAAGGGATACGGCAAAGCGGGCAAAAATGGGAAAATTAGTGGGGGAATTATCAGATACGGTGATGGTTTCCAATGTGGATCCGTACGAAGATAATCCGACAGAGATTTGTGAAGATATTGCGAGTGCGGCGGAAAAAGCAGGAAAAATACGCGGAACGGACCTTTTTGTAATGGAAGACCGACGACAAGGAATTGCAACGCTCTTTGCTCTTGCAAAAGAGGGCGATATTGTCTTTATTACGGGAAAAGGGTCAGAGCAGAGTATTGTTATCGATGGAAAAAAATTGCCATGGGATGACCGCCAAGTAGTGCGGGAAGAACTCCGAAAATAATTCTCTTCGTATGATTTCTTCCCTCACCCTTGAAAATTTTCGCAAGTTTACCCAAGAATCGTTTGTATTTTCTGAAGGCATTACGGTGATAGAAGGCAATAATGGCGTAGGGAAGACCAATATTCTGGAGGCGATTTACGCGCTTGCTACTGGGAAGCCTTTTCGGTCCCATAAAAAAGAAGTTTTTGTGCAGCACGATGCTCCGTATGCTCGTGTTTCTGGTATTTGTACTTCCCCCCCTGATAAGGGGGGGCTAGGGGGGGGTGGTGAAAAAGACGCGATTAATCGCGTCTCTACCATTTTTTGGCAAATATCCCCCACGGCGAAAACGGCGTATTTTTGGGATGATATTGCACTTTCAGCTGGGGAATACCTCAAAAAAAAGACTTTTTTTGCGGTACTCTTTTCACCAGAGGAAATGAATCTTCCTCTGTTTGCCCCCAAATATCGAAGAAATTTTTTAAATCGTCTCCTGTCCCTCCTCTTCCCCGAGTATTTTGAAGCCGCGAGTAAATATGAAATAACGCTTCAAAATCGAAATCAACTCCTCAAGCGCGCTCAAGAATCGTTTGTTTCTCCCCAAGAGTTTTTCTTTTGGGATCAAGAACTCATCAAATGGGAAGCCGTCATCCGAAAAAAACGAGAGGATTTTTTTGTGTTTGTGAATGTGCACATTTCTTCTGCTTACCAGCGTATGAGTGGAGCTTTTGATGATATTGCGATTCATTTTCAGCCATCCGTGGATTCTCATATTCCCTTTACTGAAGCATTACTGTCTCATTTTGCACGCGATAAAATGATGGGGAGTACGGGCGTTGGTCCCCATCGTGATGATTTTCAAATCCTTCTGAGAGGGCTTCCTTTAGAAGAAGACGCGTCTCGCGGAGAAACACGGTCGGCACTTCTTGCCCTTAAAGAAATAGAACGCATTTTTATTGCAGAGCATACGGGTACGCCACCTATTTTGCTGTTAGATGATGTTTTTTCTGAGCTGGATCAAAATCATCGGGAACATCTCCTCAAAAGCCTTGAAGGGACTCAAACGATTCTCAGCACTACTGAATGCGCATTTCCACCGGAACTCAAAAATAAGTGTCGTATTCTGCAACTCTGATTCTATTCCACCCCCCCGTCCCGCTCAGCGGTATACCCCCCTTTTAATAGGGGAAAGGGGGGCTACAGAAAAGTTTTATACTAAATTCACAATCGTCATAATTACCGGTTCTTTATCGGTTTTTTTGAGGAGTACGGTTCGGAAGTGCTTTTCCATTTCTTCTCGGATATTTACTTCTTTTACTTTGTCCTGAAGCCGGTCATACACGCGTTTAAACGCTTCTTTTGCTTCTCCCACCAGTTCATCGTGCAGTTTTTTATCATCTAAAAATCCGCGGGAAATAATGCGAGGATCTCGGAAAAGGGTTCTATTTCGCGCTGAAACATCGATAGAAACCACTACTACGCCTCCTTGCGCCAGTTCGTTTCTATCTTTTAAAATATGGCTTCCTACTCCTCCTGTTCCCGTTCCTTCGATAAATACCAGATCTACGGGAATCTTTTCTTTTGTCTTTTTTACTTCTCCATTAAAGATTTCCAGGACATCTCCATTTTCAATCATAATGGCGGTTTTTTCCGTATATCCCAGTGATTCCATAACTAATTTTCTGTGTCCAATACGCATAAAGTATTCTCCATGAATAGGGATTATATTTCTTGGTTTTACGAGTGAGTGCATCATGAGGAGGTCTCCCTGGTATGCGTGTCCAGAAGTATAAATACTCATATCAATATTCGTAATGACTTTCGCTCCTTTGCGGTGGAGTTCGTCAATAACGGCATATACAGGGCGTTCGTTCCCCGGAATCGTAGAAGAAGAAAAAGCAATGGTGTCTTGGAAATCAACCTTAATAAACGGATGCTCATCTTTTGCAATCCGAGACATGGCGGCGAGTGGTTCTCCTTGTGATCCGGTAGTGAGCACCAAAATTTCGTGGGGTGGGTATTCGTTAATGTGTGGTCCCAGCTTGCGCATATGGGATTTGGGGAGATTGATAAACCCGAGATCATGCGCAATTTCTAGGTTATTCGCCATAGACCTTCCACTTACAAATATTTTTCTTCCATTTTTAATGGCGGCTTCAACAATCAGTTTTAATCGTCCAATAGAGCTGGAAAAAGTAGCCACAATAAGCCGTCCTTTGGTTTCCCTCACCATGCGTTCAATATCGAGGAGAATATCTTTTTCCGAAGGACAAAATCCTTTTTTAAGGGCGTTGGTGGAATCGGCAAAAATAGCATCTACTCCGCGTTTTTGAAAATCTACCAGCTTTGCAAAATGACAAGGCACTCCGTCAGCGGGCGTAAAATCAAACTTAAAATCTCCTGTGTGGATCATATTTCCCGCAGGAGTCTCAATATAAATCCCACAGGAATCGGGAATAGAGTGATTTACCCGGAAGTATTCCACTCGGAAGCTTCCCACGGCAAATATCCCTTCTTTATCAGGGTTTACTTCATAAATTTTCCCTTTTTCCAGAAGATCAAATTCTTTCAATCGGCTTTCTATAAGTCCTTTGGTAAGCCGAGTGGCGTAAATAGGAGGGAAATTGAGTTTTGGCCAAATATGTTGGAGTGCTCCAATATGGTCTAAATGCCCATGAGTAATAAGAATTCCGCGAATATTTTGTTTTTTCTGCTCGGCGTATGAAACATCGGGAATGACATAATCAATTCCGGGCATTCCCTCTTCGGGGAACTGGAGCCCCACATCAATGAGAATCAGTTCATTCCCATATTCTACTGCCATACAATTTTTCCCGACTTCGTTTAGTCCTCCCAAAGGAATCACTCTCATGGGCTTTGTACCTCCTCCTATAGGATGAGCATGAGAAGCCTGATTATGAACCGGATGGGCAGGATGTGGAGGTCGAGTATTTTGATGCGGAGCATGGGGTGGCCGAGGCGCGGAATTGTGGTGCGGTTTGGGTGTGTGAGGAGCTCTCTGTTGTACAGAGGGGGTTCCGGTACTGGTGACACTTTTAGGCGCTTCAGAAGAAGCGTGAAGAAGGGGGGTGCGATGAACAGGGGGTGTTTCATTGGGTTTTGCGGAAACCGCAAGGGGGCTGGTTACTTTTTGAATCCAGCCGGTGAGTTTATCCATAAAAAATGAAAAAAATAAAAGTGTAAAATCTCCAATGCTGATAATGCTCAAAATGCAAGAGAGAGGGGATATTGCAAAGGTGCAATATCGAAAAAAATCTGTGGGGTGGAAAAAAGGGGGGAAACAAACGGACAAGTGTCCATTTGGGAAAAGCCAAGTTTTTTGGTGAATCAGGAGTATATTTTCTGAGAGACTCATATTTTGCTTTGTGGAGCCCATAATATTGGTGCTCATTTTTTTCTTATGTCCATTGAACCATATAAATCATTTTGTTGCTAATCTTTTCAAAAATCCGTCTTCCTGCTTAAAATTTTTTGATTTTTTATTCTCCATTTCTCAATGGGATTCCTTTTTAAAAACCTTCCACCAAACAAAAAAGAGAACGAGAGGAATTGCCAAAAGACCTATCTCATGCGTATATGATGTCATAAGGGCTATTCCTGTTTCTCCAAAAGCGTAGCCAAACCAGAGAAGAAAGGCACACCAAATTGTAGATCCTATAAAAGTGAGAGAGAGAAAAGGCAACATCCTCATTTTAAAAATTCCTGCGGGAATAGAAATGAGATGTCGAATAACGGGTAAAAACCGTCCTATAAAAGTGTAGAGGCGGTCATTTTTGAGAAAGAGATTTTCTGCTCGTTGGTATTTTTCCGCTGTAATGAGGAAGTATTTTCCGTATTTTTCTAAAAACGACTTTCCTAGTAGTCGTCCCAAAATCCAGTAATTCAACAGGGCCCCTACTACCGATCCTATTCCTCCTGCCAATACGGCAAAAATAGGGTCCAGTGTCCCTCGTGCCACCAGGACTCCTGCCGGAATCATCACCAGTTCAGAAGGAACGGGAATAATGGACGATTCCATCGCCATGAGCACAAAAATAGCCGTGTAGTTAAGAGCGGGGAAAAGAGTAAAAAGAGATTCTATAAATGCTTCCATAAAAAGAAAACTACTGAAATACCACTGTAATTCCCAGTGATTCAAAAACATCCTTTGCTCCATTCATATCTTTATCGGAAATCAGAAAATGGTCTCGAGAATACGCAGCAATAGGCATAATACTGATGTTTTTATGAGCAAGTGCCGTGGCAATAGTCGCAGTTACACCAAAACAATCAGGAGGGAAAAATATATGGAGTGTAAAAAGTCTCCATCCTCCTGAAATTTTTTTTGCATTACACTTCTCAACATCTCGTTCCGGGAGAATAACGGTACATTCATAATCATCCATAATATTTACAAATGCTCCGCTAACAGGAGCACTTGTCTGTACCATAGCAAAAATATCGGGAGAAATTCGAACTTCTCCCGTTTCAAAATACTTTCGAAGGTGTTCAGAAAAATCCATTTTCTACATCAAAATCTGTAACTCAATAATTTTTTCATCAGGAGCATTAATAGCCTCTTCCGTAGGTCCAGAAATACAGGTTAAGCACACATCTTCATCGGTCTCAATGTATTTATCTCCGTCTTTTTCTTGGTCTATGTACTCAAATCCGGAAAGAACCTTAGCGCTGCAACTCATACACGCTCCGGCATGGCAAGAAAACGGAAGGTCAATTCCGGCATCCGCACATTCGTCTAAAATATTGGTTTCTCCCGTAAGAGGAATTTTTCCCAATTCTATCCCTGCGTCATCTTTTACAACGAGTGTTACCATAGTGAAAAATAAAATATCTACCAGTAGCGTATTAAAAAAAAACACAAAAGGCAATGCTGGATTTTTAAAAATATCCCATGGGGTCTTTTTTTGCTCCGTTTATTCGCACTTCAAAGTGCAAATGAATTCCGGTAGCTCCATGCACATTTCCACTATTTCCCATTCTTCCAATGGCTTGTCCTGCTTTTACATGGTCTCCCTCTTGAACATAGAGTTTTTCATGGTGTCCGTATAGGGTTTGCATTCCTCCACCATGATCGATAATAATTACATTCCCATATCCACTATTCCATCCATACGCAGCCTTTACAACTACTCCATCTGCAGCCGCAACAGTACTGGGCTGAGAACGATTCCCAATATCGATGGCATAATGTCCATAGTGATAATACTGCGTAACATTTCCGTTGGTGGGGAAAAGCAGTTTTTTGGAGGAAGAAAAGGGGCGAGAAGCCGTAGCTGGAGGAATATCCAGATGATTTCTTTTTTTGGCAATCATTCTTTCTTCGGGTCTCGGTAAATCTTGGATAATAACGGGAATGGGGTCTGGGCGAAGGCTTCTGGCTCCGGGAAGGAGCAGAAAAGATCCAACGGCAATTTCGTTGCCTTTGATTTGATTTTGTCGTCGTACTGCATTGGCGTCTATTTTATACCTTTTTGCAATGTCTTCCACGGTATCTCCATCTGAAACCTGGTATCGAAAACCATCTACCGGCAAAATGGTGAGAACGGTTCCGGTTTTGAGACGATTGGGATTATCAATTTCATTGTTATCGAGGAGGGTGCGAACGCGAAGATCAAATTTATATGCGATACTGGAAAGCGTATCCCCACTTTTGACGGTATATTGAAAAATTTCGTTTACATCGCTTCTATCTCCCTTTTGTGTGGGAATGCTGGATTTGGCAAAAAACCCATCGTCTGCAATAGAAAAATCTTCAGAGAACGCAGGGGTAACATCAGTAGGAAAAAGTGGCCAAAAATTTTCATCAATGCGTTGGAGGTAGGGGACGGCGGTAAAGAGCAAAAAGAAGAGGATACTCGGAAATCCGACTCTCCGAAAAAAGCCCCTCTCCAGTGCTTTTTCTTCTGGAGAAAGACTCCGTTCCATAGATTCCCAGTTTTTAAGAAGGGGGCGAATTTTTTTGAGTCGAGAATGCCGTGCGTTTCGTTCAAAGGTATTGACGAGAGATTTTCCCCAGGTGAATAAGGTCACATACAAAAGTAAAATGCCCCCGCTCATTGCAAAACGATCATCAAAGATCATTTCTCAATTGCTTTACTCCTCTGAGAGAAGAAAAGCCCTCTAAAAATGCAAACCGGTTTTTCTCTTTCTTTTTTGAAATGGTGCCCGAGGAGGGGATCGAACCCCCAACCTACTGGTTCGAAGCCAGGTACTCTATCCATTGAGCTACTCGGGCGGGCAATTATCAGTAACGGGAAAGACATTATTAATTCAAACATTGGCTTAGCAGAATGTGTTCATGTCTTTTTGAGCTACTCTTACAAAAAAGATATGGTGCACGAGAGAGGACTTGAACCTCCACGAACAAAAGCGTTCACAAGGCCCTCAACCTTGCGCGTCTACCAATTCCGCCACTCGTGCATTTTTTTATAAAGAGAGAAAACCGGTGGTGTAAAAGAGACCCTTTTTTTACCAGAGAAATTTAAAAAATCCCTCGGACAAAAATGTTGCCGAGGGATTTTCCCTCATTTTTTCCTGTGGGTCAAGAGAAAGACTACGCCTCTCCTTCTTCTTCCTTGGCTTTTTCCTTTTTAGAAGCCGCTTTTTTCCCTGCCTTCTCTTCTGCTGTTTTAAAAGACAGTTTGAGAGAATGGTCGGATTCGTTAATTTCTAAAACTGTTACATCTACACTGTCTCCTTCTTGATATTGTGACCGGTCTCCATCTTCGGATGAAGAAAATTCAGAGTTGTGCACCAGTCCGGTAACATCATCTCCAAGGGTGACAAAAATTCCATATTCAGAAACCTTATTTACGGTTCCCTTTACTCGAGATCCAATTTCAAATGCTTTTACGCGTCCAATCCATGGATCTGGCATGAGTCTCTTGGTAGAAAGAGAAACTTTTTCTCCGTCGATTCCAATAATCATACATTCCATTTCTTGTCCAATTTTTAGCGCTTCTCCTGGAGTTTTAATATGCCCCCAAGTAATTTCGGAAATGTGAATGAGTCCTTCCAGTGTTCCAAAGGTGACAAACGCTCCAAATTTTACGAGTCCGTTTACGGTTCCCTTTACAATATCTCCTACATGAACATTTGCAAGTTCTTTATCTCGAATATCCGACATGGCTTCTCTTTCGGATACCACCACTTTTCGAACTTCCATGTCGATAGTAATCACTCGAACGGTAAACTTTTGATTTAAATATCCTTCCAAATGAGAAAGAATTGCTTGTGCATTTGCTCCATCTACACGAGGGTAGTGTACGGGGGCCAGCTGTGAAACGGGGAGGAATGCTTTTACTCCCATGGCATCTACCATAAGACCTCCTTTGTTTGCTTCTTTTGCCACCACTTCCATGGTTTCTCCAGATTCTTTCATTTCTAAAAATTTATCCCATGCTCGCATTTGTGATGCCTTTCGAAAAGAAAGAACAACCATTCCTTCTTCGTTTTCATCTTCTAGTACAAATACCAGAACCTCATCTCCAATTTGGCATTTTTTTGCCGTTCCAAATGGATCAATAAGCTCTCTTCCAGAAATAACTCCGGTAGAAACTCCTCCGAGATCCACGAGGATTTTTCCTTTTTCTTTTGCAATAACACGACCAGTAATCACTTCTCCGGGCTCAATTTTTACGCCAATAGGAGAACTTTGGAGCGCCGACAGAAGGTCTTTATCTTCAGGAAGAATAGACATAAACAAAGGGGGTGTGGCTCAAAAAATAAGAAAAAATGGATTTTTAAAATAGGGGCGCTTTCCGGGCCACACGGAAAATTTTGCCACTTTTAAAAAAGCCAATGGATTTTGGCGTATGGAAAAGAAAAATGCAAATGTTTCTTGCCCGTTCGCACTTTCGCGTATGCTAAAAATTCGGTATCGTATTTTTCGTATTTTGGATTTTTTCCTATGGCTCCTCTAAAAATTGGTATTCTTGGCTTTCACGGATCCCGTGAAGAACACGCGAACTCCATGCAAAAACTGGGGTTTCAAACGGTTTTTCTCAGGACTCCAGAAGATTTTCACGATATTGCGGGAATTATTCTTCCGGGAGGAGAAAGTGGGTCATTTGGACGCTCTTTATTGTGGAGTGGTGTTCGGGAAATGTTGGCACAAAAAATTCTGCAGGAAAAAATTCCTGTTTTTGGTACTTGTGCCGGCTCCATTCTTCTCGCCAAAAATGGAAGTGAGTATTCTTTGGGGGCAATAGATATGGATGTAGACCGAAACGCGTATGGACGACAGGTGGATTCCTTTTCTACGGAGATTGTTTTGCCGGGTGAGGAACTTCCATTCCATGCAATTTTTATCCGTGCTCCAAAAATTATACGCGTGGGACAAGGATGTAAAATTCTTGCCGAACACGCTGGGAACCCTATTCTGGTTCACAATTCATCACAAAAAATACTGGTGAGCTCGTTTCATCCAGAACTCACCCCAGACACTCGAATTCATAAAATTTTTGCAGAAATGGTTTCCGCCTGATATTCTGTTTTTTGTATGCCCGCGTAGCTCAGTGGATAGAGCAGCACCCTTCTAAGGTGACGGTCGGGGGTTCAATTCCCTCCGCGGGCACCACCGTTTTTAAGTCCTTTTCCAGCAAAGAAAAATAAATATTTTTACGCATATTCCAAACTTCTCGCGTCTTTATAGTGTTCATAAACGAAATTATAGATTTCCATGCCTCTCAATTCACATTCCGTAGAGGTATATTGGGGCTCTGGAAGTTTTTGAAATACGAGTTGCGATATAAACTGTTTCACTCCTGATCGATTGCTATCAAAATCTCTCCAGTGGGGTACCAAAAGCGGTTTAAGATGGGTGAGGAGTTCATGGGAAGCCGATTTAATAGCACTCACTTCGTCGGGATTGAGATTTTCCTTTATCAAGAGGTCAAAAATGGCGAGTTCATACTCACTGAGTTTTTCTTTTACTGATCGTTGTTGCTCGGTATTGAGATCTTTTGCGAGGAGCATGAGATCGTCAAAAAGCTTCTCCGTGTCATGTGCGCCGCTGTTATATTCTGCCAAGAGAGACATGAGCCGTTCCATAAATCGAGCGCGTTTTTTATTTTTGCGCACCATTTCCTCAATTTTTTTCTGGAGCTCTTCAGAGAGGGCTTCTACTTGTATATTTTTGTTTTCCAAATTTGCAAAAAAATCATGAAGGGCATCGGCATCAAGGCTACTGAGGTCTTTTACTTTTTTGTGCGGAGAAATAATATATTCTCCCGTTTGTATCGATCTATTGAGCAAATCTTCGAGATCTTTTTTTACCGGATCAATATCAACGCTTTCTAAACCAATAGTCCGAATACGAGTAGCAAGCACGCGTACCGCAAGTACTTCTTTGTAAAAATCTTCGGCGACAGGGTTGGGCAAAACGGATTGATAAGCACTTTGTACTGCACTGGCAAGGGTGAGAAACTGCTTTTTTTGAGATTGATTCCCAAGAATATTGTTGGCGTATTGCTCCAAAAGCAAAAGCACTTGCTCTTTGGGGCTGGTATACAGTGGCTCAATGGAAATATTTTCTGCTGTTAAAAAATCTTTTATCGTGGAAAGGCTTTTGCGAAGCTCGCTCACGAGTTCTTCTTTTTCTTGAATAATAGCATTCCCATTTTCTCCGGTGGAAGCGTACAGCGATAATGCGCGTTCGATATTCTTAAAAACGCCAATATAATCTACAATAAGCCCGTTCTTTTTCCCCTCATCTGCCACGCGGTTGGCGCGGGCAATAGTTTGCATGAGAGTATGATTTTTGAGGGGTTTATCGAGGTACAGGGTAGAAAGGTTGGGAACATCAAAACCTGTAAGCCACATGGCACAAACAAACACAATGCGAAGAGTAGTTTCGGGATCTTTAAATTCATCTTCGAGGGAAATGATTTTTCCATCTTTTGAAGTTTTTTTAAGAATTCGTTCGCGAATCGGAAGCACATCAATTTCAAATTCTTTCATATCGGCGATTTCGTTTTGATTGTCACCCAGGCTCACCATAACTGCCATATCGACATTTTCGTGTTGTTCGAGTTTTTCCAGAATTTTTCCCTGTTCTCGCTCATCTTTGGTGCGTGACAAGTCCATGCGGAGTTTTGCCAAATAGCGATTCCATTCTTTTTGCACTTTGTCGTACATGCGAAAAGTCGTTTTTTTGTCGATTGAAACCACCATGGCTTTTCCGTTGTATCCTCTTCCTACAAAATGCGTGACAATATCGCGCGCAATGGTGTTAAGACGGTCTTCCCTCGTAATAATTTCATAAAAGGTCGAGAACTCTTGTTCGATCTTTTCTTCTTGTTCTTCGTTCATTTCGTAATGGTCCATAATTTGTCCCATTTGCTCTTCTAAATTTTCGTTTACATTTTTAAGGCGGGGAACGCGATTTTCATAATACAGTGGCACCGTTGCTCCATCTTGTACCGAATCGCTAAAATTATAAACAGAGACATATTTCCCGAAGGTTTTTTCTGTTTCTGGTTCTCCGTTTGCTAAAAGGGGAGTGCCCGTAAACCCGATAAACGACGCATTGGGTAACGCTTTTCGCATATTAAGTGCCATGCGGTCGTATTGGGTTCGGTGGGCTTCGTCGGTCATAACGATGATATCTTCTCTTTCGGAAAGTGCGCCTGAAATATCTTGAAATTTTTGGATGGTCGTAAAAATTTGGCGGTGGTCTTGGGAAAGGAGTTGTTTGAGATGATCAATACTATCCGCGTGTACTTCCGATTCTAAAATGGCGCCCACTTGAACGAAATTTTTATAGGCTTGTTTATCGAGGTCTTTTCTATCGGTAACAATGACAAAGGTAAAGTTTCCCGGAAGTTTGCGGAGCACTTTTTGAGAAAGCCATACCATAGAATATGATTTTCCAGAGCCTTGCGTATGCCAAAAAACTCCTAATTTCCCTTCCAAAGTTTTTCGGTTTTTTACATTTTCAAAGGCACGGTTGACGCCCAAAAACTGAAAATACCGAGGCACGATTTTTTTGGGTTCGCTTCTCGATTCGTCAAACAAAATATAGTTCTCAAAAATATCCAAAAATCGGGTTTTATGGCATATTCCGTGCAGAATGGTAGAAAGGTCGGTTTTGGGTTCTTCGTCTTCGGTTGCAGATTTTTTCCACTCGTTAAAAAACTCAAAAGGAGCCGTGAGCGAGCCAAATTTGCTTTCTATCCCATTGCTGATAATAATGCCCGCATTGTACCAAAACAGCTTTGGAATGGTGTCTTTGTAGTCACGAATATTATTGCGGTGCGCATCTATAAGGCTTTTGTGCGCTGCTTTCAGTTCTAAAAGTATAAGTGGGATACCGTTTACAAACAGCACAATATCGGGTCTTCTGGTATACATTTCGCCCACAATCCACAGTTGGGAAACCGCCAAAAAGGAATTGTTTTCGGGATGCTCAAAATCAAAAAATTGTGCCCGCTCGGTTTCGCTGTCGCCATTTTCTTGTGGAACATTCACCGGTACGCCGTTTTTTAGCAACCGGTAAATTTCTTGGTTTGCTTTTACCAGGCTCAGGTTTGATCGGTCACGGGTAATGGCTTCTATTGCTTGTTCAATGGCTTCTGGCGGAAGAGTAGGATTTATTTTTTGAAGTGCGGGCAACAAATATTTTTTCAGCACCACTTCGCCCCGATGCTCTCGCCCCAGTTTGGCGTCTTCCGCGTCGGAATAGGCATTTATATGGCACGCGTCATCGTTCCACACTTTTTTTAAGATGGAGAGAACGGTCTGCTCGACGAGGATGTCTTCTGAAAAGGGGTTCATGAAGAAAAAGAAATTTGGCGTTTGCCGGTGACGAGCTGGGGAATAAGAAGGTCACGAGTTTTGGAGAGGTTTTGGTTTTTAAAAATCAATTTTGCAATCTCATCAAAGACGGGTCTCATTTTTGTATTAAAAGAAATGATACTTTGTTTATTTGGAATGGTTATTTCTTTTGAATTAACATCTTCTTTATTTATATGTGGCTGTGCACTGCCGCTGGCAAGTGCAATTAAATCTTTTATAATCTCTCTGATTTTGAAATAAATCCTAAGTTTCAATTCGAAGTGCAACAGGGGAAACAATAGAGAGCGAA
>JBAXIU010000002.1:0-55488 GCA_037138215.1 Candidatus Peregrinibacteria bacterium
CGTTATTTTTCCCTTGTTATATTTTAAAATTATGGGAGCAAAAGAGAAAAAAGTGGGCAGGTGTGAGAAAATTGGTGTCTAAAATTAGAGAAATCAGTAAAAGATGAGTGAAGAAATGAGCTTTAATTGAGTAGATTTGGAGGCACCGCGATGAACAGCAAGTTTCGCTTTTAAGTGTGAGAAATAACCGTCTAAAGAATTGGTAGTGGAATCATAGTTTTCCATCGATGACAGGTAAAAATAAAGGGCATTGTACAGATAATAGCTGTATATGCTTGTCGAATTCTCTGGTGGGTAAAGACTTTTGTTCCCGTGGCGATATTCTCTGTTTTTTCAGAGAGGAAGGTTTTCCACCTCTTATGCCATTGCTCAATCCAGTAGTCAAAACTCTCCCTATCGGTTTCTTTCATTCGAAACATAATCTCTCGAAGCTCTTTGCCAGCCAAGAGTTTTGGCTTTTTAGAAATATATCTCGTAACAATTTGGAAGAGATGAAACTGACAATGTTGGAACACAATAGCTGGAAATAATCTTCCAAGACCAGGTTTTCCATCTGCTATGAGCATTTTTATCTTCCATCCCTTTTCTAACAGAAGATCAATACCTTCTTTGTATTTTTGGTTTGTTTCGTGCTTCACCTCATACCACAGAAGATTCTTTTTGAGATTTGAGGCTCTCAATACCATTACTCCAAACTGTTCAAAATAGGTCGTATCCACTATAAGAACTATTTCTTGAGGCAGAATTTCCGCATTGTAATTCCCCTCAAAAAACACCTCTCTTGAAAGGTATTGATTTACCCATTCTCTACTTCGTCCGATCTTCTCTCCGATTTGTTTTTGTGTCTGTTTCCCTTCTGCATACTCTTGGATAAGACTTTCTTTTTGTTTCGGTTTCTTCCAATCTTTTAATTGGAATTTCTTCTGACAAATATTACAAAAATACTGCTGTTTCCCATTCCGTTTCCCATACTTTTTGGTCTCATTTCCTCTGCATTTCTGGCACCTTTTTTTTTCTCATAAAAATTAACTAAGAGTTTATTCAGTTCTATCCTATATAAACTCTCCTTTTTAGCAACTTCAAAAGTTACACCTGCCTAAATAACAAATTTTCAAGACCATGACGGTAAGAATAAGTCTGAAATATACTTTCTCACAAAAGATTTTACCTCATAAAAGCTTTTACGGCTTTCCTGACTTTTTTGCTTTTAAAAGTTTTGTTTTGACGCAAATCTTTCCTAAGAAATTGGTTTGATTTTGGGTCTTCTCCGGCGACAGTTCCAAGCCACTGTTGCACTTCTGGTGCAACAATGTCGGGTGCTTTGCGTGCCCATTCGAGTAAAGTTTTAGTGGCCTCAATATTTCCAATATTAGCAATTGCCGTGCCACTCCAATAATAAACAATTGATCTGCTTGTTTGGGACAGAAATACTTGTTGAAGTAATGGCAAAGAATCGGGATTTTTGATGTTACGGCTAGCTTTAATAACCGCCACAATGCGCGGATCATTATTTTCAAAAAGAGTTTCAACAATTTGTGAGGACTGAGAAATTTGATCCAGAAGTAATTGAATTCCAGAAAGAGATCCTATTTCAGCTATTTTTTGCGCAACTGCATTAGCAGTGTGAGAGTCTGGTTTATCAAGTTTTTTCCATAGAGACTCCAGCACTGTTGATAATTCAGGATGAAACGCCAACTCGTACTCGCTTAAACCGGTACTTCCTCGAGATATGGCTTCTGAAATAGCATAGTGTAATATATCGTCATGGGTTTCCAATAATGCTTGCGCTAAAATACTAAAAGATTGAGGGGTATAAATTTCCCCTAATAAATTGGAAACTTCTGCCCGTTGCTTTTTGGAAAGAGAAGGATCTTGGAGTCTTGTAGTTGCCTCTGAGCAAACAACATCATTCCCATTTTTTTGAAGTTTGTCTGGAAGTAATGATGTTAATCACTGTTTTTATCTGATAGTTCTTTCCAGCATTTCCAAACAGATTCTTCTGTTGATGCAATCATCTCGTCATAAGCCTTTTGCCCTACTACTCCAGAAGAAGAAATATCAGAACATGAAGAAAATGTCACATTGGGAAAAAGCGTTATAAAAAATAGAGAGAGGAGAAAAAAGTTTTTCATAAAAGAGAGGAAAGGTACAATACGCATCCTCTCATTTTCCTTATCTCTTCAGTACCATTTCCAATTTTTTCCCAGGGAAATCGTTTTTAAGGGCGCTCAAAATATAGTTTTTTTTCAGGAGAAACAGATGTGCCCATCCACTGGAAAGAGCCTGTACAAAAATTTTATTGCCCATGACTTTTGTCGGAATCACCATTTTTTCCGATTCTTCTCCCAAATAAATCGTAATATATTGTTTACAATTTTCCAATAAAAGCCCCGCGTATGCTTCCTCAGAAAGTCCACGATATTGCAGTACTTTGGGAAGGATAAGGGAAAGTTTCATGAGGATTACGGTGTTAATAATACTGTTCATTAGTCTCTTTTTCCGTATGGGAAACAATTTCAGATATCCGGTCAACAAAAAGGATACCGTTGAGATGGTCAATTTCGTGCTGAACAATACGAGCACTAAAATCATTGAGGCGGAGTTTTTTAGGACGACCCACTTCGTCCAAAAATGATACCATCACTTCTTTTGCTCTCCAGACATTTCCAAATTCTCCGGGGATACTCAAACATCCTTCTTCGTCGTAGGTATTGTCGAGAGAAAACTCTGAAATTTCGGGATTCACCATAGGAAGGAATTGTTTTCCATTCATTTGCACGAGAATAAGTCGAATATTTTCTCCAATTTGTGGTGCAGCAAGCCCAACCCCTTTCGCTTTTTTCACGGTTACTTCCATGGTTTTGATGAGTTTTTGAATATTTTTATCCACTTTTTTTATCGGGAGGGAAACAGATCTCAACACGCTATTGGAAGTACCAGTAAGAACAGGAAGAGGAGACATGGGAACAAAGTACGCAAGACAAGTCTCGCAAAAGAAGTATGAAAATCTGGCTGGTCTGATAGTGATGAGACCGAACGCTATCTTCAATGGGAAGAGTCTATTTTTACCCATTACGAAGAGATTTCAATCGTACTCTATCAAATAGACCTTATTTTTACAAGCTCTTCTCCACAATGTACCTCGAAAGGGTTTTCCCCGATTCTTTCGCATTCTTTTTGATTTTTTCTTTTTCCTCGTTTGAACACCTGAAAGCAATCGCCGTTTCAGAGAGTCCTTGTGATCTTCTTCCAGAGCCTTCGCGTTTTCCGCCCCATGCCATAGTTACAATAAAAACACGAGAAATACTATTCTTTGGCTTTTTTATTGTCAAATATTTTCAAGATGATTTTTCTTGACAATTTCAATATGACTTTGTATAATACTATCAACTAACACCCACCCTATGCCTATACACGCCCCACCATAAGCCCATACCCACCCCCTTTTTTGCAATACAAAAAGGGGCAAAAAAACGAATCCGCAACCAAGCACATTGTTATTTTTACCCCACCCACAATGATACACCATACAACGGTTCCAATGCACGCAATTCCTCATCGAGTGCCATTCCAGTCTCTCGACTCTTTGTCGTATGTCCAAATCGCACACCTCGGGAAACAAACATTCCGAGAAGTCGCGATCGTTTCAGAAAACTCAGAAGGATACTAATTTTCTTTTTTATGAAAACCCAAAACCTCTACTTCATCGGCGGATTTTTCCTCTCGTTCGAATCACTCGAAAAGCTTGTACACCATAAAGTGGCAAGCCAACACGAAGAGGACCTCTTCCACGAACTCAAAGCCATCGCATAACTCTTTCCCACTATGGAATCCCTCAAAAAAATATACACCATCGGCAAAGAGGTGGCATACATTTCTGCGGCACTCTACTTCATCCTTCTTTTTCAGGAGCCTCAAACGGTGTTCATGTCCACTATAAAATTCCTCTCTCAATGGAACTATTTTATCCCCCAATTTTTTGCCTACTATTTATTTTTTAAGAATTGGGAAAAAATCAAAGATAGAATTTTGGAGAGAAAAGCAGAAATAGAACACGGGGATACTTTCTTCGGGATTCCCAAAATCGACTTCGCAAAATTCTATGTCCTCGACAAAAACAACCGAGACACCATCGTTAACCGCTTCAAAGTTTCCCGGGAAATTGCGGAGAAAATCATCAGCAATTTGGAAAACAAAGGCGCACTCACTCGCGGATCTTCTAACAGACTTCTCAAAACAAAAGACCGAATAAATGACATACTCCCCCTCCTCAACGAGTTAGATTTCCAAATTCTACGAGACGGGCAAACCGCTTAAACAAGCCCGCAAACCGTCGGCAAACCGGTGGCAAAGTACCTGCAAACAGCACTTTGCCAAAACAAAACCCCGCCACAATGGACGGGGTTTTTTTGTTGTGTTCCGTCATTGCGCCCCATGTTCCATCTCCCCCCTTGTAAGGGGGGTAGGGGGGTAAAATTCTCCATTACCCCAACACTCCACTCCACACTATCGTCGCCTTGGATTGGTCAAAGTACCCATAGTCACTCGTGTTGTAATTCTCAACGCCCCACGAAAAAAGGTCGGTAGTACTTCGTACTAGGCGTCGTACTCCCCAGTGCAAGTGCGGACCAGTACTCATTCCCGTGCTTCCAGAGTACCCAATAACATCCCCAATGTTCACTTTCTGCCCATCGGTCACGGCGAGTTTTGAGAGATGTCCATACACGCTCTCCAGAGCCTTTGTTTCGGAACGGAGCTTGATATGCAAGCCGTATCCGCTCTTCCCGTCGTCTTTCGTTTGTACGACTCCATCAAAAACGGCGTATACTGGAGTCCCCGCAGGAATACCAAAATCAATTCCGTTATGCGGTCGGGCTTTTCCGTTGTCGTATCCGTACGCCCCAGTTTTGGCATAATCTGTCATTCCAAAAACCTGAGAAACTTTTGCCGGTGATTTTACGGGAGAGAGAAGCATAAAAAAGGGATTAAAAATTATTTTAAAAGAAAATGAAAAAGGTATTTTATGAGGTAGTAAATTTTTACAATAGGCATAAATTTCCCAAATCGTTCTATAAGTCTTTCATCTTTCAAGTGTTCCATTTGTATTTGGATTCTTTCCTTATATGGTTTTGAATAAAATTCTTTAAGAGTCATAAAAATTTGCTAAAGAGTTTTCAAAATAAACGCCATAATTACGGAGACAAGCGCGGCTACAGTGGCAATCTTTACCGAGGACCCCATTGTTATTGTCTTCACAATACTGAGCTCAGTTTTTATTTCTTTCAGTTCCAAATCCTTCGCTTTGTTCTGCTCTTGTAATCTCACAATATCATCATGGTCATCCCCTCTTTTATTCAATGTATCAACCAAGTTTTTCATTTCCGACAAAATTTTGCTCTCGAAAGATGAAAAATTTATTTGGTTGCGATTCCAATCTTTCTGTAAGTCAGAGAATTTGTCAGAAAGTACATTGATTTGCCGTTCAATCATTTCGATTCTCGCATCACTCATTCTTGCGGTGGTAAAAGTTCGGTTGTCCCTTCTTGTATGGGGGGCGCAGTGGGTAAGGTTCCATCTCCTGCTGTCTTCCCTTTTGAATACGCATAAAACGCGCCAAAAACCATACTGGAAAGCAACATAAAATTGTTTTCCGAGAGTTTTCCGATGAGAAATGATGCGCAAACCGTTACTGCCATCAGCAGAAAAACAATATGCGACATAGAGGGGAATTTGAATTTCATATTATTTTCCAAAAAATTCTAAAGTTTTTTTTGTGTCCTGCAATTCTGTAGACAGTCGGTCATATTCCTCCAAGTCTCCAGCTTTAAAAGCCATCAATTTTCTGGTTTCAAGATCTTGTATTTTTTTTTCAATGATTTCCTTCACTTCTTCAATGGTCATTTCGTGGGGGGTTAAAAAATAAGAGCGCGCCAAAGTTTTTGTCCTGTGTGCTGCATTACATACAGATATTTCAACAAATCAGCAGTAAGGCACACCATCATCCTGTTCCCTATCAATACCGCTCCATGGGTATCATCCACCTGAAATGCCCCGACTATTCTGTCGTTTGTGAAATCTAAAGCAAATATTCTTCCTACCGTTGCCGATGAGGCATGAAGATATATTTTGTCTCCTCCGTCGTACGCATACATGGCACCGGTAGAGAATACTTCTTGTTGAGGGGAGTAGTGCCGCCCGTGTTCCCATGTCACAGTTGTCAAATCAAAAATATCGAAAGTGTTTGATCCTCCTCCTCTTGGAAAGAATAAAAATTTTCCTTTTGTTGCGGCGTCAGAATTTCCAAAAATCCAAAGCAATTCAATTCCGGCACCTCTCACTGGAATAGAAAGAATTGAATATGAAGAGGTGGCATCAGGCGCTGTTATCGCTCCTGTGGTGAGTACAGTTCCCGTGTTTGAGGTAATGGAAGCCTCTTGCCCCAAAGCAGTTCCTCCCGTTACTCGCACTCTTTTCCCTGCCAAATAGTTCGTTTTCCAGTTCTTCGTTCCTGTCTCTGTAATACTTCCGATTGTTCCCGCTGTCATAAGCCCCCATGAATCTGCTACCTCATAAAAAGTAGTAGCATCAGGAGTGAACCCTTGAGCCGTAAAATTGAGAGTGTTGGAAGTGTTAGAGGTGATTGTAATTATTCCAGAACCAAGTCCCGTACCAGCCTCAATTCTCATTTTGTACCCCGCCCATTGGTTCACATCCCAGTTTTTCGTAGAATCCACAAGAGTTGTAGGGCTTCCTCCCGTAGCAAACCCATTTCTTGCCTTGTTGGCTTGTTTATAAATTTCTTCACATCCAAAAGCCTTCGCATCATAAATTTGATATTTTGATGTTCCATTTACTCCCGCCACAATCGTTGCCACCGTTAAAGTGTTTGCAGTATTCGCCGTAATCCATCGGATTTGGGATGTAGGATTCACCCCTGAAACTTCCAAATGCACCAATTTCCCGACAAACTCGTTTGGAGTCCAGTTTTTTGAAGAATCTACAATTAAGGTGGTACTTTGTGAGTTGCTCGCTGCCATATTCGCCGTTGCTGTAATAGCAACAGAAAAAGAAGTAGTAGAATTTACACCAATAATGGTATGTTGAGCATTCCAAGCTCCTTCTGAGCATCCTGCGAATGTTATCGAGTCTCCATTTTTGAACCAGTGAGAAGAGGCGGTTGTTATCAATGCCGTTGGTCCAACGGTTGTAATATTGATTGTACACAATGTTCCCGTTCCTCCCGTTGTCGCCTTCCCTGTCCCCGTAGTAAACCCAGTAACAGTCCCAGAATGTACCAATTCAAGCCCTGTCACCGCTCCTGCGGTATCAATGGAGGTCACTATCACTTGCGCTCCAGTACCACCAACCGAACAGGTCAAAATATCTCCTACCACATACCCTGATCCACCAGCAGTGGGAGAAGATGCAATAGACTGAACCCCTGCCGCTATTCTCACTCCAGTAGAGATACCAACAGGCTTCCACCCATTAATTTTTACGGTAATGTTGGAGGTAATACCGTCATCATAATTTTCCCCCTGAGACCAGAAATCATTTTTTTCTGAGTAAGAATAAATTGCAGAGGCAGCGTTCCCTCCCATAAAAATTTTGTCATAATCTGCCCATACTTCATAAATTGAGGTTGCATCCGGAGTAATATCCCACGACTTCTCTACTATAAAAACGGTGGCAGTATTGCAGACAATTCTTCTACTTTGTCCTCTCCCTGTCCCTGAGGTGATACGAATCCTATGGTTTGCGTATCGGTTCGGTGTCATCGTTTGAACGGTATCTGTGAGAGTTCGCGCAGACCCTGCCGTTGCTGTGGAAGTAATAAAAGCACTTCCGTATTTCCCGATATTTACCAAAGAAAAATCTGTTCCCAGTGCCGCTAAAATAAGAGATTGCGGGGTTGTTTTGGTCTGCCATTGGTCATGCAAACAATCGTAATACTGAAGAGAATAAAAAGGCGCAGCCGCAAGAGACGACAAAAGGTAAATTCCTCCCGTATCGGTGTTAAAAGTGGAGGTGTAGTCTGGAATAGTTGTCCAAGCAGAATCTACCGTGAAAGAGGTAGAAAGGATTTTATAGTGAGCTTGCAATCCAGCTGTAACGACTGGCAAAGCGTATGGTGCATTGGCAATAAAAGGCTGGTTGTTCCAGTGGTCATGTGGCTGTAAATTCGCATCTGAGAAATAAAGCGTCGTTTGGTCATTGTAGAGCACTTTTTTATATTGCGTTGCGTCCGTTCCAAAAGTAATTCCCGCCAAATACCCTTTCCATTGATTGAATTTCCATTTCTTTAAGGAATCGGAAAGAGATGCTGTAGTCGTTGCTGTAATCACCCCGAAATCATTTACCGTTTCTACAGGAGCAGAAAGGATTCTTTCTTGTCCTGCCCCCGTTCCGTCTTCAATAGTAATTTTTGCCCCTACCATCTCTTTTCCTTTCAATCCTGGAATCACGACAGAATTGGACCCCGCAGAAAGTACGCTCCCGTGGTATCCTTGATTTTGTGCGTATATCATGGAAGCCCCAACCGTAGGGGCAACATTCGGAGAAGCCAATTGCTGGTAACAATCTCCAACGAGGTCGTATTTGTAAAAAACAGACCCTACCAAATAGTATGAATCTCTTTTGTATCCGTCTTGTCTTGAGCACATACAAGAAATTGCAGTAGACGCAACGGGCGATTGGTTACATAATTCCCAAAAAGGAAGATCTACCATTGGTTTGTTCGTATTGCTAACTGGCATAAAAATTAAGAAAAAATAAGGTTTGACCGTATCCCACTATTGTATCCCGTTCTTGAAATTCCTTTCACTTGAGAAAAGGCATTTACTCCCCCCATATTCGACTGATTTGTCATAGTGGCAAGCGTTGTAAGAGTGGTAAGAGTGTTAAGAGTTCCCAATGTGTTAGTAGCAAGAGAGGGGAGAGAGTTCACATCAATACTCAATCGATTTGTTCCTGCTGTAACGATTCCCAAAGGTTTCAACATTCTCAGCATTGCCCTTGCAATCCATCCCCCGTTGTCTTCCACCGCAGTTCCTATTTCTTGCGCAGTAGGAGCATTTTTTCCGTCGTCGTAATAAATCAAAAGCGGGTCAGTGTTACTCATTGCAGAGGTGTCGTAATCTAAGGTGAGAACATTGCCAAAAACCGTTCCCCCTTTCGTAGGATCCGCAAAATTGTAAATAATGGCGTTCGTGTTCACATTGGTGATCAGCAACACTCCGTCCAGAGATATGGAAGAATAATCCAAAAAAGATACTGTTTTTGCTGTTTTATTGAAGCCGTAGTTTGAGATTTTTACTTTCATAGTGCAACAGATAAGGCAATGGCAAGGGTTGTGTCCGATTTCTGGTTTAACGCATTCTGTAAATCCGTTTGCTCCGACAAAAGCCCAGTAATGCGTCCCCACAGTGCAAAATTGGAAAACTTTTGCAGCACAATCTGGTTCAGTTTTTTAGCAAACGAAATCTTTTTTGTGTAGTTCATAATCGTAATGGGAACCGCCGTTCGTTTTATGACGATGTGGGTCATTTTCCGCGAATATTAAGAGTAATCGTTCCCCCCATTTGGGTCGTTTTATTGCCAGAAGGGTCAGTTTGAAGAACATAGTATCGGCATTCGTTATTCCCAATGGCTGTCCAATCAGTATCGCTCAATAAAAGCGTCGCTATTCCTGTTGTTGGGGAAGAAATCGTCATGTTCTTTGTAAGGAGGATCGAATAATCAGCATTTTTTAAGATAACAAAAGAAAGCGTGTACCCCGTCAAATTAGATGCAGTCCCATCACTTTCTGTAAATTCCAAATCAAATGCTTCGTTATCGCCTTTTGTCAGAACGATTGGAACACTGGGTGCCGAGTAGTCGAGTATTGCTTGCATTACAAAGCGGGGTAAAAAGTCGTACCATCGGTTATCATCAACAATCCATTCGCGTTCAAAAGAGCCTCATTTGCAAGCCCGTATAAACTCGTGCTCTGGATTGTTCCCGAAAGGTTATATTTCCTCAGGAGATAAGGCGTCGTGTTGTCTTTCGCATAAATGGAGGAGGTATCAACGGCGAAATAATCAAAATACCCCGCAGTGGTACCACAAGTAATAATAGCCCCCGCCGTAAGAGTGGTGCCGGATATAGTCGCTTGTTTTACTACAAGGTCAGGGTAAGAAACAATAATCCCTGTTTTGTTTGATTCGGCAAACCCTCCGGCGTATTTTGCGGATATATTATCAACGGACCCATAAAAAGCAGTCCCACCTTCAGCCCCTACAAAAATAGAACTCCCTGTAGTTGTTAATGTTTCAGTATATGTTCCATTCGCGCTCCTACTTGTTCCCTGCGTTGTACCTATAATGAAGTGAACATTTCCGATAGAAATATTTTTTACTTCAAAAGAAGTATTGTATTGACTAGTTTTTGATTGTGTTGGAGATGTCGTTAAATATACTTTCGTAAAATTTGAGCCAGTAGAGTCTGCTTCAAAATTTGTCCCATCAAAAGTCCAATTTGCCTCAAAAGTCCAGTTCGTAGCAGTTGGGAAAGAACCATCTACTACCAATTCACTCCCCACCGCATTGGTAATCTCAAAATAAGTCTCTGCCACCGCGGAAACCGTTATTGTTCCGTTATTGTTCGCATTCGTAAATCCTGCAATATTCAAAACTTGTCCCGTTGCCATTCCATTGGTCACAAAAAGCGGTGCTGTCCCTGTTCCCGTGTAAGTGTACCGCCAAGTCGATCCCGTGGGGTTTGTAATCGTAAATTGTGTCGTAGCATCTCCAAAACGGTATCCTGCCCCGTTGTTAAAAAACAGTTTTGTTCCATCACTCGCCATTCCAAAAGTCGTACTATTCCCAAAAAAAGAATGCGTCATCAAAGTCCCACCCCCTGCAATATTCGTTGCAGAATACCGGTACACACGGTGGTTATTCGATGCGTCCCGTAAAAGCACATACACATAGCTTCCGATTTTGCATATTCCTCCCATCGCCGTGGCACTTGCCCAATCGGTCGTAACACTTCTGCTTTCTCGGTTTCCTCCAGTGGTGTTAAAAACGAGAAGAGTCGTTCCACTCGCCGCCGCCAAAAATCCCACATCGTCGGTAAAGGTCATTCCGCTTCCGAGAATATTTTTCTTCCCGTACACCGCAAGCCCAATCACCATTTTGTGCGCGTCGTTCAGGTCGACCGCTGGCAATTGCTCTCCCGCCGCATAATTGGTTCTAAAAGACATTTTTCTTAATTACTAAAAGTGTGGGAAGTATCAATCGTCATGGTTTTTGCCGAAGTTTTCGAAAAAGTCGGGGACACCAAAATCCGAGAGAATATCGTTCCGCTATTCGCTGTCCCCGATGCACTCCCACTAAAAAGCCCAAATTCCGAAATGGTGTACCCATTTGCAGAAGAAAGACCAATAAAAAGAGTGTTATAGATCACATTCCCCACGCGTGACTGGGAAGTAATTGTCGCCCGATATACTTCCGTCCCCAATTGTGTGTCCCCACTAGCAGGAGCAGAAGACCCCGTTCCCACTGCCCCGTATGCTATTTTAGGACTAAAAGAACCAGCAGGACTTGCATTGATGCAATACTCCGCAATATTCGCAAAACCAACATCTGGAACAATATTTTTTACCACCTCTTTCCGTATGGCGAATTTTGCATGATATTTTTCCAATTCTTTTCGAAATTCTCGCCCCTCAGCAATAAGCATCTCTATTCGTCCCACCATTTTCTTGGCGAGGGATGAAGACGCATCACACTCGACAATGGTGTACATTCCAAGGGTTTTTATGCCAGCAGGAGGGAGAAGAGTATTCATACAAGTGGTGAACCATCTAAACAAAAAGGGCGTTTCGTATCCGCAAATCCAGAAATAGAATACGGTCCCAATACATACTGAATTGTGGCATCCTGAACGACGCGTGACGACTCCAAAAGGTGTACACTTTCAGAAAGCGTTTTTTGGTTTGCGTTCACGCTTAACGACTCATTTGCCAGTATTTTTTCCGCAATGCTGTAGTACTGGTTTATGGTTCCTGTGGAATCGGTGGCAGTGTTTTGCGTATTCAAAAGCCTTGCCAAAATCCCCGCCGTATCTACTTCCTCCGCAGATGCAATGGTCACGCTGGTCTCCAGTTTTTGGGTGGAAAAAAATCGACTCGAAGTCCGTTGCACATAAAAATATTGCGAGAATCCTAAAACGCTGTCCGTCACTTTTATTTTTTGCCCCGCCCTAAACCCCGTCTCTGTCGTTTTAAAACTTCCACTATACGATTCCCCCGCATACCGTGCCAATTCTGCTTGGGCATACCGTTTGGCAGAGACAATGGTTTTCAGAGAAGTATTTTTTATCTTTTTCGGTAAAATCTCATATTTTGCAATCGAAAGAGGATCCAGAACTTTTACGAGCACCGGCAGTTTTTGGTATCCCGAAACAACGATGGCTTGCCCAGCAGTCGGCTTATTATCTGAGCGGAATACTATCTTTTTCCCCGGGTAGTCATACAACGCGTCAAATGCCGTCGCATCGCTTAGCCCATTTGTCCCCACGGTTTTACTCACTCCCGCAACGGTCAACGAAATCCCAGAGTATTTTTCCAAAATCGAGTATTCCGTACTCGTTCCGTCTGCCGTAATGGTCGGTTCGGTGTATACCGCATTCCCGTCGTATTCGTCTCCCTCTACCACCAACAAATTCACAATCTTGTCCCCCTGCTCGGTCAAGTTCAGGCTGTCTTTCGTCATGATGGCGTTTGTTTCCGTTACCTCGTACGGCGCCACCTCACTCCCGGGCAAAAAGAAATGAATGTTTTTGGAAGCGTCGATATAAAAGTTGTACGCCACGCGGTTGGCAAGGTCTGTCAAAAAATCCGTAAATTTTACATGCCCATAAAAGGCATAATCAATTACTTCCGCGCAATTCACATTGGTCGTCGTAAAGCCCGAAAGCTGTGGGTACCGGATCACCACATCGGCAATAATGGCGTTCACCGTCATGTTTTTGTAGATCTCCGCTATCAAATCTCCTTTGTTGGCGTCTCTGCTCCAGTCAATCGCTTCCACGGCATACCTCCGAATGTTTACAGAAAAACGAGAAGGAGACACCTTCAAAACCCGTCCAGAAAATTTCACTACGCTATCAATGGTCAACACCACTGCACTATCTACAGTGGGGGCTATTGCCGTGGCGTCGGTCGTTTGCAGTGTAAAGTGCATTCCATCTGGCTTCCCGTAGTGGTCGGTGCTCCACTCAAAACTATCTCGCACTAAAAACGCCGTTCGGTCTACGCCGGCAACGGTTAAGCTTATGGTCATGCGTTTACAAATCGTTGAGAAGAAAGGTTTCCCGCAATAGCATTTGAGAGAGTTGCTACCAAATCCCGTTGAGTCATAACGCTTCCTTGCACCGTCAAATTGATGATCACTGTTTGCCCCCCATTACTTCCTCCCCGCATCTGCACAGGAATACTTCGTCCATCTGGCAACGGAACAATCGCCTCCGGTCCCGCTTCTCCAGCCATTCCAAATACAGGGGAGCTGGTCACTCCGTATTGTCCAAATCCGTTAAAGATTCCCCCGTTTGCAAACTTCTGAAAGCCCAGTGTAGCAGGTGCAATACCCAATTTCGCCGCATCTTGTGCTTTTTTTATAGCTCGGTCTATAGAGCTTGTAACGGCATCCATTGCAGAAATGTAGTTTTTAATAGCCGAACTTTCAGCGGAGGTGTTGATCGAATCATTAAATCCTTTTAAGCCCTCAGTCAGTTTCTTTTGCTGGTCATTAAGGCTCTCTTGGGTAAGAATTCCAACTTTAACAAGAAATTTTTGGATGTCTCCCAATTGGAGTCGTAGGTGGTTACCAACTGATTTCGCTTGCTCATCATATAAAGCATCTTCCTCCGCCCTCTTTTTACTTAAAAGAGCCACTTGCGCATCGTAAGTCGTTCTCAGTTCTGCCATATCCAAGTCATGCTGTTTTATTTTTTCCGCTGTTTCTTGCTGGTGCAAATAAATCATGCGTGAAAGTTCGTCCATGGCATTCACTTTTTTTGCCTCCTGAATTTGCGAGTCAATACTACCAATAAACCCCTCGTTTTTCTTTAAAGCGTCTTCCAAAAAGTGGATATTCTTCAGGGTGTCATCCGATTCTTTTTGTTGTGCGGCGTCTTGTTCTGCCGTTCGGGCGCTATTCAATGCAGAGTGCATTTCTTGCTGTATTTTATTGTACTTCTCGGTCTCATCCACAATTTGCTTCTGCATCTCAATAAATTTGTCCGCCGCATTGTTCTTAAAGTCCTTATCACTTCCTTGCTGGCTTTTTGCAAACTCCTCATTGGTCTTTTGCTTGTTCTTCTCAAATTCCTCGTTCAATTTATTGTAGTCCGCCACAATACTCTCGGTCATTTTCTTGTGGTCGTCGGAATTCTGTTTAAAGGTTTTTTTCAGGTCATCGTATTTTTTACTAAAAATATCAATTTTTGTTTTTGCCACTTCCACCAACGCTTCCATAGATTTTTTTAGCTCGTCTATTTCCTTTTTCGCTTCTTTAGCAGACGCTGCAACTCCACTCCCACCACCCCCTAGATGTTTTTTCGCTGCTCCAGAAAACTTTTCTAGCAAATCATTGGCTGCTTTTATGTCCCCTTGTAATTTGTAAAATTCAGGGCTTCCAAGTCTCGCTTTCCCCATGTCATCTTCAAGACCTTTTATTTTCCCTTTCAGTCCGTCCAGTGTCGGGAATACAGAATCTACGATTGGAGATACTGCCTTCATAATGGAATCCTTTACTTCTTGAAACTTTGCAGAGAAACTATCAGACAGCCCCGTCATCGCCGCTTTAAAATTCTTAAATCCCGTTATTATTTGAAATAGTGATTGGTTAACAGTGCTTGCTCCACTATTCGAAATTTCTTCAATGGTTTGAAAATGCCATCCAAAAGTACTCGCAGATCCACCAAGGGCATCTCCCAACATATTTATACCGGAAATCATGCCATCAATAGCACTCGCTAAAACAGCCCTTGCTTTTTCAGAGTTTGCAAAAACTTCCCATAAAGCAGTAGCCGCAAGAATAACCCATCCTATTGGTCCCAGTGCTACAAAAAACGCTTTTATTAAACCCGTTGCAACTCCAATAGCAACACCAACTGCAATTTGCGCAGTAATCAGACCTCCATCTGCAATTGCTAGCGCAATAGTTGCTGCTCTTGCGGCTACCAATTGGTAGGTATACGCCGCTAAAATTGGTGTTAAAACTAACAGCAAACCCTTCACTAATCCCCAATTCGCTACTATTAAAGCTCCTGCTGCTGCAAACGGGAGAAGCGGAACCATCATTGCTCCAAAAGCCACCGTTGCCGAGGCAATCGCAGGAACTAAAGACCCGATAATCGCCCCAGCAATTGCGAGAATCATTCCTTTATTTTCTATTCCCCATTTTATAAATTCGTCTATTTTTACAAAAACTTTTGGTAGTGTATTGGTAGCCAAGTCCAGCAATTCTCTTGCTAAGTTTTTTATTCCTTCATAACCGCTCGTATCATTAAAAGATTCTTGGAAACGAGTAAACGCATCCCCAATGTTCGACCAAATACCGGGCAAAGTTTCAGATTCCCTTGCCATTAAACCAAAAAACTTTCCCCCTTGCGCATCTAGGGAATTCAAAGACTCCTCCATGTCTTTAAATGATATTTGCCCTTTTTCTCCCATCTTTCTGATCTCTTCGGTTGCGACATTGAAATGTTTCGCAAGTGCTTCAATGATAGGAATCCCCGCACTCGTAAGCTGTAACAAATCTTGCCCCATAAGTCTTCCTGCCGCCTTCACTTGCCCATACACAAGAGTGAGAGTCCTAAATTTCTCCGCATTACCCAGAGAAAGATCTCCCATCATTCGCATAGTAGGAATTATTTTTTCTTGTTCCACACCATAAGCGAGTAATTGAGTAGCCGCTTCTCGGACTCCTTGTATATTAAAAGGCGTCACTTGTGCAAAATCACTCAAGTCTTTCAGCATCTTTTTGGATCTTTCTGCACTTCCAAGAAGTACTTCAAACGCCACTTTTTGTTGCTCATAAGTCCCAGCAACTTTCAACATACTTGCCCCTGTAAACCCTATCGCAGTACTCACTCCCGCCAATCCCAACGCAAACTGCTGGGAGCTCTTTACCGCCGAGTCCATGTATTTCCCCGCCGCATTCGCAAAAGAGCTCAGTGCTTGGGAAGCTCCTGAACTCATAGAATTGATGGAGGATTGCACCTCTTTAAACGCGGCACTGGCCATGTTCTGTGCGCTGATGATGATTTTTATTTCGTCATTGCTCATTTTGGTTGCGTAAGGTGTTCCGTCTCTCCCTCTCTGCTTTTCCCGCTTCTCTTGCCAGCATGTACTGGATGGTTTCAGTGCTTTCTTGTTCCATTACCGAAAGAGTGACCCCGTACACCTCGCACAAATCCAGCATCACGCACCTGTTTTTTGCTATAAGGTTTTTGGTTCGTCCGAGGGTATAATAATGCCCAATTCCGGTGATGATTTCTGATTCTCGATCAACTCTTTTTTTTTCTCGGTCAACAGTTTCACTTGCTCGTCCAAGTCCTCCACCGTTGCGGTGGTGGGAAAAAGTTTCTCCACTTCGGTAAACAACGCGTCCCCGTCTTTTTTGGGAAGGTCGTTGTACAAATCCCATGTAAACGGTTGCCCACCAATTTTTTTAATCGCCACCTCAATTTTCTTTTTCTTTTGCTTAATGGTCGCCGTCGGGTCAAAAACCATGCTCTTTTTCATCACATTCCCGTCCCCAATATCTTCTGCAGAGAACTGGATACTCGAGGAAGTCACTTCAGAAAGTTCCATATCTTCTCCAGCCGTTATGTAGGTCACAATCTCAACTATTTGCTCCGAAACAGGGAGCGTAAAAGTGGTAGTATTTCTCATGTTAATAAGCGGTAAAAGTGTTAATAAGCTGTGCGGTTGCCATTTTGGCATCGGTCAAACTGTAGTGCGCGTTAAATGCAAATGTTTGCTCTGCTCGGTTGTTCTTCCCTCCAGAAAGTCCCCAGTCCTTCAATTTCACTTGAGAAATATCCAGCGTAAACTTGGGGTTAGTCGTCGTTCCAATCGTCGTTCCCGTGTCAATCATTTGGAATCTCAGCGCTTTGTAGGTATCAGCAGAACTCAAGTCAAAATAAGTACTGTCACTCGCATCAATCGTAAATTCTCCTGTAATCTCAAATTGAGTGGGGAAAATATCCAAAGGATCCAATGCCAAGCCAAACGCCAGCTCTGCCTTTTTGGCAAACTTTATCTTTGCCTGTACAAAGTTAATAGCACTCGCCGCACCAAGCCCCGCAATATTCGCCGCCAATTTAATGGTGGCGTGTTTTGCCATAAATACCGTTTCCGAAGTCGCCGCAAAAGAAGCGTTCGTTCCGGTAGATGGATATTTTCCTTTCCACTTCGCGTCAAACTTCATGTAGTCCTCCTTCACAATATCAAGGCTCAAACTATCCAGACGAGTCCCTAAAACTTGTTTCACGCCTGAATCAAACAAAATACCAGCCCCCGTTTCCACTTGGTACGAAGGATGCACATTGTCGTTTTTCACCACAAAATCAAAAGTGTTTACCGTTGCTTCTGGGCTTCCCGCCGTTTTGGTCACTGTCCCAAACAGTTGCATCAATAACAGCCCCAAAGAATCTCTGCGGGCAATACCTTTCCCAGAAATCTCAGAAGATTTAGAAACGATATGCTCTCCAATATTACTTTCCAGCCGTCCAATAACGGGGTTATCTTCTTTCGTGTTTGCAATGGGCTTAATATCCAGAGGTTCATCTAAAAAAAGCGCTATTGTCGCCGCCGCACCGGTTCCCCAAGTGCTTTCTTTTCCAAACATTGCCACATCAGCCAGTCTTGTCTTTGCCATATCAAAGGGGGTTAAGGGTTATTTTTCCAATTGTTGTTTCAGCAGGTCTTGTGCTTCTTCATAACTTCCTGCCTCAATTTTTATGTCGTACTCCGTAAAAACAAAAAGCTGTTTCACCTGTTCCACCGCTTGCACGGCTTTCAGTGCCTTTTTGTTCACTTCTGGCGTTGCAGGAGCTTCAGGAGTAGGAGCAATATTTTCTGCCGGTGGTGTAGTGTTGTCAGTAATCATGTAAAGAAGAGTAAAAAGAAAAGACGAGAATCAAAACCCCAAAAGGTGTACACTTTCGCATCACCTCAAATACGGCGTACACCGCACCACAAACCTACAAATTGCCTCAACGGTTATTGTGTCCTTGCGTTCTCGAAATCCGTAATCCACCGTTGCCCCCGTTACCGAGAGCACATTGGATTTTTTTAAAAGTTCTGTGCGGGCGATCTGAAGAACCGTGTCACTCATCCGTGTCCCATTGGTATTCCGTTCTTCCATCATGGCCATCAATTCTTTCTTGGCGTTCTTCGCTCCGTCACTCTGCCCCATCCAGTTTTGAGCGTTTAAAATTACTGAAATACTCATCCCGTAGGTATCTTCGTCGTTTGCACTATCCGCCACTTCGGTATTCGTTTTGTCACCGTCTACCGCAATGCACGGCATATATGCCCCCGCAATCATTATGGGGTCACCCCAATACACTTTTTTAATACCCCGAGTTGGTACAAGGTTTGTTTCCAAAAGCGCGATAATGTAGTCAATCAAGTCTTTCATTTTCCTTTGGTAAAGTGTCCCCGTACCTCATCGAGGTATTCCGTAAAAAATCTCTGTACTTCCTTTCTTCTCGTGTCGTCAATCTTCATCATCATACGACGAGGGAGACGAGTTCTTGTTTTGTTCGATTGGTGGTATGCAAAGTAAGAAGCACTATTCCAGAGAGTAAGACTCGTAGAATTCACAAGCCCCGAAAAACTCTTTCCCATCAATCCCGTTCGTTCCAAAATTCTTTTATTCCCATACTTCTTCAGTTTCGCACTTGCATACGCAGGAGACAGTGGAGCCCATCCTCCAGCAAGTGTTTTCCCTTCGTCTTGCATGTTTTCTTTCCAAGTTTTAATAAGAAACTCTTGTGCACTCATCAAAGGTTTTGAGAAATTCGAAATTTCCTTCCCAATAAAATCAAAAGCCCGTGATACTTGCTGTTCTCCCTCAATAGAAAATGAGAGATTCAAATACTTCCCGTTGCTGGAAGAAGTTCTCGCCATGGTTTTTTAAAAAACTTGCGCCTTGGTAAACATACGGTCGGTAGAATCAGTAGGATTCCCAGAAATCCCAATATGAGAAGCCTCTTTGAGTCCAAACTCCTCAAGTGAAGCACTAAAAAGCCGAATATTCCCACTCTGTATTTTTCTCAGCTCTGCCCTCAGCATTCCAATCCGTTTGCCCGATTCGTCTGCCATTGCTATGTCTTGCCCTTTGTACTGCGAGTATAAAAGGCGAGAAGCCGCAAGATTCGTCCCCAAATCAATGAGGAAATTCTTGGCGGTGGAGTTCGCAAATCCCGCATCGGTAAAAATACTCATGGCGTACCGTGACCCCACAGAAGAAATCACTTCCGCCTCTGCCCCGTTTACATGGTGCAAAATATCCGCGTCGGAAAGAAAAGAATTCTCATCGAACCCCGCTTCTTTCCGTACTCGTGCCGCATCTAAAAAGAGAAGTGCCATAAATTATGCAATAAGACCTGCTTCTAAAAGTTCCTCAAGATTTTCTGCAGAAACATCGGGAATTTCTTCCCCAATCGAAACTTCAATCCCACCATCTACTTTCAGATGAACAAGTGCGGTATACTTTTTTACACTGATATTTTTCCCGGATTTCTTTTTTGTGTTTTCTGCAGGAATAATCGGTGCCGTTCCTTCTATAGGAGTAATAACATCTCCATCGGTAGGAGTAGTATCGACTTCTGGAGTTTTTTCTTCCGTTGTAGAAAGTACTTCTCCGGTCGATTCGGTAGAATTTTCACTTTCAGAAGGAGCCGGAGTTTCGCCAGAAAGTACTTCAATCTCAGCAATGAGATCTGCTTTCTTTTTGCCGATGGGATTGTTGCCAGAAAGTTCTTTGTACAATGCACAAAGTTCTTCGTAGGTTACATTTGCGTATTCCGAAGTCATAAAAAAAGGGGTTAAAGAAAAGAGTAATAACTCATTCCCACCCCTCATTTCTGAGGAGCGGGCGAGAGTCATTATCGAACTCCAGCGATAACATACGCCGTTTTTGGTTCAATAACCTTCAGATCAAATTCTTCTTTTGCGTAGATGAATTGTCCTTCTGGGTCTTCTTGCATCTGTCCTTCCAAAATCTGTCGAGTAGGCGTTACTCGAGGACGGTAGCATTTTCCGAATGAGTAGCTCTTCTCTGTTGGTTCTTGTTCTACATATCCAACGAATACCGAAGAGTTCCAGATAGGAGCAAGAGTATCCGCAGCACCTTTTAGTGCAGAGTTATACATCGCGTCTCCTACAATAAGATTTGTAATTCCAAAAATAGCTCCCATCTGAGATGCTAATAATTCATAAGATACAAAGTCTTTCCCTGGAAATCTTGCAAGAATATCAGGGTGAACAATAAGTTCTTGCAGTGCGAACCATCCAATAGCCATAGTATTTGGTGTGAATCCGGAATTTGTTTTTATGAGCTGCACCGCGGTTTTTACATCTTTAATAGGATGAGAAGCTCCTGAAGTAGAATCACTCCATTTTGCAGTCCCAGAAAGCGTGGTATTCTGTGTGATAACAGAAGTGTTGGTCGCTGCATCAGCAATCAATTTTTCTAATCCTACTTGGAATTTTCCGGTCAAGTTCCACGCTGCATCTGTCTTTGGACGAATTGGAAGATCCGCTTCTTCAATTTCTTTTTTGGTAACCAGCTGTTTCAGTCTGTAGTCCTTAATATCAAAAAACGCCCCAATGGATACTTGCATACTCACTTCAGGAGAAGGAGCATTAAACGCAATTGGTGTTGTATCAATACGAAGATTCTCAGCTCCGTATGTTGCAATTTGTCCAGTTCGTTTATTCGTTAAAACGGTAGGGAATATTTTGTCGCCGATGAATTTAAATCCGTTATGATTATACCCGAGGGATTGGTCGGTAAGCAGAGGTGAGACTCTGAGCGAGGTAGGTAACATAGATTTTTAGTGAAGGAATGAAAAATTAGATCTTGAAGTTTGTGAGAAATACTTTTATGTATTGCCCAGCCGTAGTAGCCGCAGTAAGAGCAATACCGCGTACAGTATTAGCAGCTGTTACGGTAGTAATTGCTTTCCCTGCTGTTGTAGCCGTTACTTTGTCTCCAATGGCAATAGCAGCAGAAGCCTCAACTTCAGCACATCCTTCGTGTTGAAGTGCAACAGGACTTCCACTCGTAGCGGACTCAAGTGTCACTCCAAGAATAATATCGGTGCCGGCAGTAGCGTGAATTCCAGATTCCGCTCCGGTCCCGAGCTTCACAAATCGTGCTTTCACAACATCTGCTTCGGTTTTTACGGAGAATACTGGTTCTTTAGAAATGGTACTCATAGGTTTTTTGGTAAGGGAATAAAAAAGTTTTACAAAGTCTTTGCCATGTCAGGCTGTGCTTTATAAAAAGCCTCCTGAAGAGTGGTAATAGACGCCGATGGGTTTTTGGAAAGGAACTCCGTCTTAAAAGCAGCGTATGCACTGTCGGAATCAACCCCATCTCCTTTGGATGATCCCATTTCAGAGAGATTGATTCCGGGCAAAGCCTCCCAAGATGCAAAAACCGCATCAGACTGAGCCAGAGAAAGAGACATCAAAAGCGAAACATTCTTCTCAATGTCTTTGGGAAGTACCTTCCCAACCTTTGAGAGTTCGGTAACGCGTGCCACCTCTGACTTTTTTCGAGCATCAAGTTCCATTGCCTCCATTCTCTTCTTCGTTTCTGCCAATTCTGCTCGTGCCTGAGAAAGTTCTAATGCAGTAGCGAAATCTTTAGAAGCATCCGTAGGAGCTGGAACAACTGGAGTAGTCGGTGCAGGAGGTGTTGATTCCTCAATTTTTGCCTCTACTTCAGCAACCTGAGTTTCAATTTCTGCTTTTTCATCATCTGAAAGACACGCACACGCGGTCTTTAACAATGAGAATTCCGAAGCAGTAACGGACTTCTTCCCAGCAAGGGAAGCAAGAAGTGTTTTAAGAACTTCCATGGGAAAAGGGGTAATAGAATTGGAAAATTTGGTTGGCTTATCAGCACCACTCGCTTCTACGGCTTTCATGCCGGATACAAAGGGAATGTTGGTGAGCGCCGCACCGGTCAACACATTGTTGTATTGCTTTTTTGTTTCGTCGTCTTCCCACACCCAAGATATTTCGGCAGAAATATATCTCCATTCTCCGTCTCTAATAGATTCCCTTGCTTTTGGTGTCCAATTCACAAGACCCCAAAGAGAATCCTCTCGAATCTCGAGTTCTGTAATCCATCCCGCAGCTTCTTCGCACCGCTCATGTCCGTAGTTCAATTGCAATTCGTTTATAGATTGTCTCAAAACATTTTTCTTGAAGTTCTTTACAAAATCATCAAGGTGCATTTTGGTAACGAGAAACTGTTTATAACTTTCACTCCAATCTCCTACGCGGATAATCTCCGTCCAAAATGGTGCATCTCCTTCAGAGAGTTCAATTTTTCTCTTATTACTGAGGTATGCAGTATTTTTCGGTGGTGTAATCGTTTTCTTATTCATGGGTAAAAAATAAATTATTTTTTGGTAATTTTCGCAGCAGGAGAATCCGGAGAAACGGGCATTGCTGTCTTCGGTTGTAAATATGGCCATGGTTTCCCTTTATACAGATCCTTTATTTCTTTTGGGACTCCGGTCTCTGCTGGCTTTCCTACTTCACTCCGTAAAATAGCCACCAACCGAGACCGGCAACGATAATGGAGTGGTGGTTTTGGAAGATCTGCAGCATCCTTCGATACTCGACCGTCCAACGACGCACAAAGAGGAGAAGTCCTTGCATCTAAAATTGCCGAATATTCCCAGCCCCATATTTCGGACTGAAAATTTTCGTACACCGTTCCAATCCCTTGGTTTACTCCACCCGTTACAAGAATTGGCACCAGATTCTCAATTTGCATCACTGCCCGTGCATCCATTGCTTTCTTGGCAATCGCAATAGCACCCGCACTTTCCCCCGCACGGATTGCATTTTGAGTATTCAAAACTGCCTCATTCTTAACATCCTCAGCGTGTTTTTCTGCCAAAGCGTACGAATGGTCTTTGATAAAATTCTTGTCTGCCTCCGGTGTGGGGATCCGCCCACTCTTCCCCATTTCTCGTATTGCCTCAGTTTTCCCAAACTCATACGAAGCCATGTACGCCTTCTCAATTTCCATTTGCATGGCATAAATCTCTTGCGTCAAAACCGTAACGGGGACGGTCACACTTCCACCGTTTGCAATCTGTCCGGAAAGATAATCCGCAATGCGATTCTTCATGACTTCGGAATGGGTCTCCAAAATCTTCTGAACTTCTTTTTCGTGTGCATCAAAAAATTTCTGGAGTTTCGTCCAATCCACCTTGTCCTCTGCGAGTGTAAGAGACCTTTTGGAAAGAAATGTTCCGTGAGAGTGTCCATCATGCGACGCATCTGCCCCGTCTTCTTCTTTTTGTCCTGCTGGCTCTGGCAAAGGCGTTGCTTCTTCCGATTTTTCCGGCAGTTTCATCATTCCTCGAATCATGTTTTCTGTCGTATCGTCGGCCGTCAACATTCCCGCATCGGCAAGAGTCTTAATAATTTGCGAAAGTTTTTCCATCTTGTTTCTCCCAATATCGGAAACCGTCAAAGTGGGGTATTTTTCAACCCCATCAAAATTCAGATCTACAATTTCCCTCACCAATTCTCTTTGCACAGCCTCCGCAATATATTCCGCCGTCGCTTGAGCCGACATAAACGCCAAATCCTGCTGAGAGTCGTTCTGGGCATTCCCTCCTTTCTCAATTCCAATACTCAAAAACTGCATCAATGCCGATTTCTCAATTTGCCGGTCGTGGTGGTTTATTCCGGGCTCAAAATCAAACTCTCCACCACCCACTGTTTTAAACGAGAATTCAACGCCTCCTTTTTCTAAAATATACGCCTCCTCACTGCTTCTAATGTTCTTCAGCGTCAAAATTGTATCTGCCTCCTCTTCCTCACTTGGCATTTTTCCTTCTGGAAACTTTGCGGCCGGTATTCCCGTTCCACTTCTCTCCGCTCCAATTGCTTGGATTTTGTAGAAATTCTCTTTGTACACCCAGTGCTTGTATGCCGCCCTCAAAATCGAAACTCCTTCGTAGTTGTCTCCTTCTTGGTGTAACGCCAAGTGAAAAATCTTCCATGCTGGTATTTCCAACTGCTGCATCATACCATCTTTCATGGCGTACTGTGTTATTCCAGCACTTCCATCTTTCAACTGCCACCTCAAAATACTTTTTGGCAATCTTGGTGCCAATTTTGAGTACATCAATTCCGTACCCATCACTTCATAACACTTCTCAAAATTCATAAACCCAAAATCCAGCATCAAAAGAGAGTGTCTCAAAAAATCACGCCATACCAATTTCTCAAAAAACTGGCGTTCGCAGAATTCCGCAATCTGTATGTCTTTCTCGTCTTCACTCGCGGGTACAAAACTCCACTTTGCCCCCAGTATCGGTCCTTTACACGCCGAAATCACTCCCGCTACCGTTCCATCTCCCTTCCTCATTTTATCGTACACGGAGATACAGTTCGGGAAAGTGAGTTCTGGATTGTAGTCTTCGTTAATAAACCCCGCATACTTCGTAGTTCCAGATCCTCCTAATTCCATTGTCAATTCTTTCGTCTTTGCCGGCAAAATGCTTTCGTCTGTAGTAAGCAAGGGAGTAAGTTAATCGCTCCCCGTATTGTCAAGCGGTAAACCATAAAACGGAATGCCAAAAGGTGTACACTTTCAAAGGTTAAAAAGTGCGATTACGAAGCCCAGCCGTAACCATCCCACTCGTATTTTCCCGGTCTTTATCTTTCGGTCTTTCGTACTTTGCATTCCATACCGAAAGACCGATTTTCATCATGCAAACATAGCGTGCCGCGTCAATACAATGATTAAACGCATCAATGGGCTCATTGATAGTATTTCCCTCTTTGTCAGTCTTCCATTTGTACCGCTGAAACTCTTTCCGAAGATTTATTGACCGTGCCGTTACATGAATCGGTTTCTGCTTCATCACCGAAATACCGTAATTTATAGAATCCGCGCCTTTCCGTACCGCGTGCACATTCCACCCCATCCGAAAGAGTTCCTCAATACTTTTCGGCTCCGCAGAATCTGCAATAATTTCTGCAGACCGAGAAACAAATTTTTCTTTCATTTTTTCAGCAATATCTGAGTTCGTCAGACCGTACTCGTAAAACACCTCGTCCAAAAATATTCCATCACTATTCATGGCGACACGAATAAACGGACTCGGGTCATTCGTAAATCCAAAATCGAGCCCATACCCCAAAAGTTTTGCGTTCTCCGGCATCTCATCCACCACCGTAATATTTTGGAATACCAACCCCGTAATTTTCCCATAGTTCCCATTCCCAAAAACTTCCCAGAGTTGCTTGTCTACTTTTTGGAGGTATTCAATCTCCTCCACTTCCGTATCCGAAAGAAACGGATTGTCTCGGTATGTCGAAACAATCACATCCACATCGCCCTTCTCAACGGCACGCTTCATCTCGAGTTCTTTGTTGATCCACACTTGCTCATCGTCAGGATTAAAATCGATGATCACTTTGTATTTTGTTCGAAAATTGAGTTGGTGAAACTCATTGTAAGTAATCTCATTCGCCTCATTCGGGTAGAGTATATCTTGCTTCATTCCTCTCGCTTTTTGGATGTCATCGATACCGGAAAAAATAATCTTCCGTGCTCCGTACTCAATAATTCGGTCCGACTTGTTGTGATGCACTCGACTATAAAGACTTTCCCCATTTGTGTTTTCTATATCCACTGGCGTAGAAGTAAGAACGGATAAAATATCAGCCATTACTGTACCTTTCAGAGTTGCCCCATACTTCCGAATTATACGAAAAACACCGCTCTCCATAGGAGCCTCTCCTTCCATCCATTCCCCAGTAAAAAGCCAATTTACTGCATACTGAGAAATAGAATATGTTTTTCCAGACCTTGTTCCTCCACGGTTTATAGTAATTCGTTTTTTGCTTTTATAGTTTTTGATATAGACGGGAGTGACCTCCATTACTGGAATAAAGCCGTCAATCTTCTGTACTTTTCGTGGTCTTCCTCGTGGCTTCATTGGATTTTGGCGAAATAATTTTCAGTGCAATGGCGGTAATAGGCTTTCCTTCAGTAGTCATATCCATCTCTTTTTTCTCCACATACCCCCGTTTTTTTCCTTTTGTTTTGAGATAAAAAATAATACTCGTCGTGTCTCCATCACGGATTTTTTTCAGAAGTGCGCTCTCCGCAAAATCCACTTCTCTTTCCGTAATTTCCTCCACTTGTTTCCTAAAATTTTCGTCATCCTCCATCCACTTGTAATAAATTTTTCTCTTCTCATTCACCATTTCACACGCAGTGGTAACAATCCCCATGGTGCTGGTAAGAGCTTTTATCATGAGCTCTTTCCGTTTTTTTACGCCTAACTCTGTTCGGATTTTTCTGGGCATATTTTTTAAGAAATCTTCTCCGCCTTTTTTCCCGTAAACTTTTCCCACCGTGAAATAATCCGATGGCAATATTTCTGATCCATTTCCATTACTCTAGATTTGCGGCCCGATTGTTCACACGCCATCAAAGTGGATCCACTCCCGCCAAAGAGATCAAGAACAATAAACCCTTTCTCTGAATGTTTCAAAAGAGCTCGTTCTGCAAGTCTCACGGGTTTTTGTGTGGGGTGAATATATTCCGAAGTAATATCTCGTTTTTCATACCAAACATCCATTGCGTCTTGATATTCTCCAGCAGTTACAAACGCATCTTTCAAGTTCCTTGGAAACTCCCGGGAAAAATGTTTCTTCCCTTTTTTCCATCCCAAAAGGCAAGGCTCGTAGCAATGGTGGTAGTCCTGAGACTTCGCCAAAACCATAGACTCTTTCAACCAAATAAGCGTCTGAGAAATTTTCCATCCCGTTTTTTGGAATGCTTGAAAAGAATTGTGGTGCTGCGAGTGTGCAAACCACCAATACAAAACGGCAGAATCTTCCGATACCTCGTAAATATTTTTGAGAACGGAAGTATAAAACTCAACGCACTCCGCATCGCTTTTGTCATCGTTTAAAATTGTTCCGTTCGCGGACGCGTATTTTCCGGTGTTGTAACTCGCACCGTCTGGAGAATGGTAGTCGACATTGTACGGAGGGTCTGTAAATACCAGCTGTGATTTTTCTTCTCCCATAAGCCGCAAAACATCCTCTCGAGAAGTGCTATCCCCGCACATCAATCGGTGCTCACCGAGTTTATAAATATCTCCGCACTGCACCGATACTTTTCCGTTTTCGTCTCTCGTAAAATCATCCTCCGAAAGCACTAAATCCATTTCAGGGAACTCTACTTCAAGCCCCCAATCACCAAGAACTTTCTCATCAAAAAATTCTTGCAATAAAACTAAGTCAAACTCTCCTCCGTTCGCGTTTAACCGAATATTCAACTCTTTTTCATCCTCTTCCGACAATTCAACAAAAAAAACGGGAACTGTTTTATTCCCCATCTCTTCCCATACTTTTACCCGTTGGTGTCCACCAATGATAATATTCAATCCGTCTTTGGAGTTCACCACAATTGGATCCACAAAGCCAAACTTCTCAAGGCTCTTTTTTAAATGCTCCTTCTGCAGGAGTGAAATTTTCCGCGGATTGTATTTTGCTGGAGATAAAGCCGATATTAAGATTTCTTGAATTTCCATATTCTTTAGTTTTGAGGATTTTTTAGAAATAAAACAGGTGAAAAGGTGTACACTTTCTATTTTTTTCGTATTTTTTCATGGTTTATTGCAATAAAAAAATAAAATAAACGGTTTATTTGGGAACAAATACGCTTAACGGAACTCAAAGAAAGACTGCTATCCATGGCAACCTTTTTCTGGGGGAACCCTTTAAAAAGCATGATAGCTATCCTTTTTTCAACCGGTCTTAAAAGTCCAGAATTTATAAAATCTTGATCAAATGCGTATCGTTTTTTCATAGGTTTAGAAGTAAAAAATAATCCCTCAAAAAATCATTATCCCTCAAAAGTCTCTTCAAATTCCTTTCGTTTTTGAGCTTCAGCAGTGGATAAAACCCGCTCCATGTCTCCCTTGTCGTTTACCAGCCCACAAATTTCATGAAAAATCCCTTTCGCTCGCCCTTCAAGACTTGGGATACCCGCCCAAAGCCCACAAAGCCGGACCTTCCGAATAAATTCCACCTTGCTCTCTGGTGAAAGTTTTTCTGATTGAAGAAGGGTTTTGTCGATGTAGTGATGGTCTACCCACTGTTTTTCTAAAACTTTTTCTTTCCACAATTCCACCGCTTGCTCGTCGGTTTTAGGCGGGGCACCGGCGTTACTTTCCTCACTCGGCGGAAAGTTTTTGGTTTCTTTCACGAAATTTTTTATTTCCCCGATTTTTTGGAAATCATTTTTTTCCGGTTTTAGAATTTCTTCGCTTTCGGAAATTTTTTGCGAAAAACTTTTTTCTTTTTCTTTTTCTTTTTTAAGAAAGTTCGGTTCAGTTCGGTTCGGTTCAGTTCGGTTCGGTTCAGTTCGGTTCGGTTCTAGTTGGCTACACTTGCTATCACTTGCTATTTTTGGAATGGCTAAAATAGCGGTAGGCATTTCCTCTTTGCCTTTGCTATCGTTTGCCATTTCTTGGCTTTCTTCTGCCTTCCCCCATCTTTTTTGTGCTCCTATTTTTCCTAAATGAGATCTTTTTTCACAAAGATTTTTATACTCCTCTTCGTCTTTCAAAAATTGAGATTTAAGAATATCGAATACCAATTCTAACTCAAAAGGAAGTGCGACTTCTTCGCCATTGTGAAATTTCATGCAGGCACGAAATAATTTTCCGAGCTGATCGTCGGAAAGTTTTTCAGAAAAACTCATTTTGTCCGGGTAAAAAAGTATGCCTGGTTTGATCATAGAAGAAGAAAAAAGGGAGGTTAAAAAACTCAAGTGTGCCGACCCCCGAGAAACCTCCAAGAAACTCAGAGGTAGGCACGCCAGAATCTTTTCTGGGGGGAATATTATTTTTTCGGAGCCGTAAAAATCCTTCTCACTTTGTCTCTCCAAATCTCAAAATCCTTCCAGTAGTAATTGTTAAGCTCAGGAAATGGGGAATGAATTCTTCCAATGCTTCCCCCAAAATTGAATATGATACCGGTATTGTCTTTGAGCTCAGAGAGCGTTGCCTTGTCTGTCTTGTGCAGATATTTGAATCTATTCTCATTTGCCTTTTGTGCTTTTTCTTCCCTCATCTCAATAGTTTTATTGCGATTGGATTGAGAGCGAGCACACACCTGGCACTTTCCGAATGTATTGTGTGTGTGCTCTGTTTTCCCACACACAACGCACGCATCGTATTTCATCGCCCATTTTCCGAGTGGTTTTATTGGCATAAAAAATCAAATAAGTTTAAGAGAAAGAATCACCCACCCTTCTTTAAGCCCGAGGCATGGGAGTGAGGAAAAAACAGAAAGAATCTCGAATTTTTGTTTATGAACAACCAAGGTTTCCGTATCATAAAATTCAAGGATATCTCCCTTTTGGAAATTCCGGTCATTCCACCGGAGCTCAAAAGTTTTGTTTCCTGCTACGAGTTCTTCATAATAATTACGATGGATTTTTAGAGTATGAAGCATAAAAAAGGGGGTAAGATTATTGAAAAAATATTGTCCACAGTGATTGAGCTACGGATAAAATAATGACAAAATAAAAATCACTATTTGTTATCTCTAGTTTAAAAACCCATTCGCAAAACTTTGTAAAAAGTCCGTTTATCAGGAAAAAAATAAAAAAATAGATAGTAAAATCACTCATAAAGAAGAAAAAAAGAGTTCCAATTCCTTATTGCGTCGGATCACATTCCCCCTGAGAGGTGCGTAGTCAATCATCACCTCATACATTCCATCTCTGTCTCCCCACTGTACTGCGTGATAAAAATCGTAATCTAGGAAGACGGGGTTATTTTTTGGCGTGTTGTACGCAAAGGATGCGAGTGCCACGAGCTGTTCATTATTGAGTTTTATGCTGAGTTGTTCATCGTTGAATCGTTTTTCTATTTTGGAGATAAGCGTTTTGCAAGTTTTTTGGAGGTGTTTCATGCTTTTTTCTCGTGTTACCGCCGGACCATTGCAGGTGGAGTATTGCCCGAATCCCACTACGCAACCGCGTCCGCTGGGGTCTGGGTATGGTTTGCTTCGGAACCCCTCAAAACCCGCTATAAACTGGGCGCATTGTGACTCCACTTTTGCTCTTTTTGCGTTTGGTACCGTTACTCTGGAAGGGGTAGGTGTTGGAGTAACGACGGGGGCGCTGTTTTGTGGTAAAGGTAATAATTCTTGCGCGGGGGTTGGGGAGGGCGTAATAAATACCGTCGCCTTTATACTTTCCGCAGGACACGCGGAATAAAAAAAAATGAAGAATATTGCGAGCGCCGATGAGATCAAAAGAACGATGATTTTTTTCGTGGTCTTAGTCATAAAAAAAGTAAAATTACAAAGAGTGCACGCAGGTTTTTTGCCCATAAATGGCGGCCACCATTGCGTCTGCACTATGCTCCGAAGCGATGTCAAAAAATTCCATCACCTCGTGCTTTTTCGCATTTCCTTTCCCCACTACCACCTTTCGCATGGTAGAATCTGGACGGTCAAAAAACGCTATTCCTCGCTCTTGGCATATCAGCTCTACAATTCCACCCATTGCCCCGTGAAACCGAATCACTTGGGAATTCCTCCCCATAGCTCGGCAGTTCACTACAATTTCTGGTTTTAAAAGGTCAAAGAGTGCTTTTATTTCTCCGGAAAATTCCAAGAGAGACGAGAATGTGTATTCTCCCCAATCGGGAACTTTCGCGTCATCAAAAGCCCATCCCCAATGCCGACCAAGATCGAGTCCCAGAACTTTCATGCGTTAATATGTAAATAAATATCATCTAAATATTCGGAAGGAATATTTCCCTGTTTTCTGTATTTTTTTGTTTTAGGGTCAATCCACATCGCCTTCTCCAGAGGATATTCCATCGCAGTATTAAATGCAGATATGGCTTTTTCTTTTGCTTTTTCTTGTTTCGATAACTCCTCATCCAACTCATCATTTTGTTTTCGCATACGGTAAAAAGTCTTCAGGATCATAAATCCGGAGAAAAGGACAACCGCCAGTCCGAGCAATAGGATTTCCATAAAAAGGGGGTAAAAGAATGGAAGTGAGTCCGTAAGGATCTCTTCGCTCTCCATCCGTCTGCAGTAGATGGAGAGTAAGGAGACACTTAGGTGCTATAGTGTAAGATCGCAGTCTCGGTACGGAATGAGTTCCAGTTTTTTGCTATGTTGTTTTTTAGGAGCAATGATATATTCCACATCTGAATCGTTGACACGGTCTTCACACCATGTAATTTCTTCTGATTCGTCCCCATCTTCGTCGTACATTTGGAGATATATTTTTTGAGGTATGTCCATACAAAAGGCTTAAATAATAGAAATCTTGGAAACTCCATCCCTCTTCTCCACAAAAATCTTCGTGTCAAACGCATCTTTTATCTCGTCGATGTGCGTCACCGCCAACACCTTCTCAAACTCCTCACTCACCATCTGCACCGCAGAAATAAAGGCACTGCGTCCTTCGTCATCCAACGCCCCAAATCCTTCGTCAATAAGCAAGAAACGAACCTTCGTTCCTACTCTTCGGGCAAGGATTTTTGAGAGAGCAATCCGAATGGAAAAATTCACCCGAAAAGCCTCACCACCGGAAAACATCTCGTATTCCCGCTCTCCGATGTCGTCCTCCACAAAAATATCCAGCGTCTCAATTTGACTGCCTGAAATTTCCAAATCTTTCTTACTGCCCGATTTTTTCTCACGAAGAGAAGAGAACCGCACCTTCATCCGCCCCCCAGAAATCTTCTCTAAAACATCGTTCGCCTCCTTCTCAATCTCCGGCAAAACACTCTCAATAATCATCGCAGGCGCTCCTTTTTTTCCACACGCCTCCGCCAAAATATCGTATGCACTGCGCTCCGCAATGTCGCTTTTGTTCTTATCCAAAAGCTCGGAAAGAGATGCTTTCTTGGATGCAATCTCTTCCAGCTTGTTTCTGTATACCGCAAAGGTTCCTTTTTTTCGGTTTATGGTATCCTCCAAAACCGTCAACGCATTGCGCAAAGACCGGATTTTCTCCGAGGTCTCTTCGTTCACCTCTGGCAATTCTTTTAGCTTTTGTTCTGCGTCGTCCAAAGATGATAACGCCTTCAACTCCTCCGACAAAATTACCCCTTTTCTCATCGCAATTTCAGAAAGCCTCTGTCGGGATACTTCCACTTGCACCCATAAATCCGCTACTTTCTTCGCCACTTCCATCTTCTCCGTCACCCCGTCCAGCATTCCTTGGGAGAATATGGGCACTTCACGAATCACGAGATTTTGGAGTTTCTCTTTTGCCTCTAAAACGGAAGAAGAAAGCCGTGCTAATTCTTCCTCCATGGATTTTTTCGCGGAAGATTCTTCTTGCATAGTTCGAGCAGAAACCTTGCCAAACTCTACTCTCAACGCAGAAAGCTCCTCCTCAATATCTGCATGAGGACTCTTCTTTTGGTGCGGTTTTCCGGCTCCACAAGTGGGGCAATCCTCTCCTGCTTCTGCCTGCTTTACTTTCAACGCTTTTCCTCGGGTATTGATTCTTTCTTTTTCTACTCTTGCCCGCTCGTGTATTTCAGCAAGATTCTTTTCTCCCCTCTCTGTTATGCGTCGGTTCTCTATGTCCGCAGTAGCAATCTTCTCTTCTAACGCTTTTTTGGTCGCAACGGCAGAGGCATTGTCTGCCTCCACTCTCAAAGCTCTCTCTTTCAAACCCTCTAGAGCCTTTTTTTCCGTCGCCATCTTTTCCAAAGTTTCCACTGCTTTCGCAATTTCGTTTTCTCTCTCTAAAAGCCCCTCCGCGTGTTCCTGTGCCTCTCCTAATTGCTCCTTCTCCGCCTTCATGCGTTCCAAAGATTCCTTTTCTCGCTTAATACGATTCTCATACTCGTCTTTCTTCACCTTTGTAACGGTAAAATCCTTCACCGATGCCTCCAATCCTTCAATTTCTGCCCGTTTATATCGAATCACCGCCGTATCTGCCTCAATTTCTTTCTCAAGTCGTTCTTTTTCGGTCTTTACTTCCTCCTCTTTCTCAATTTCCTGCTCTAATAATTCCTTTTTTGTTTCCACCACCGAGAGCGTCGTATCCAATATTTTCTTCTCTGCCTTTGCCTTTTCTTCCATTTCCCCCCAAATACTCAAAGAGAGAATTTCAGAAAGAACCTCTTTTCTCTCTGCCGGAGTACTCGCAGAAAACTTGTCGGCATTTCCTTGCCTCAAATACGCAGAGGACGCAAAAACATCCGCACTCATTCCCACCAGAGAAATAATGGCGTCCTGAGTCTCCTTCATCGTCGGAGCAGAAATACTCCTCCACTGCCCCGTTGCCCCGTCATTGCGAGGAACGAAGCAATCCACCCCTTCCCGCACATGAAGCTCCAGCATCCCATTCCCCCTCGAACCCCTCACACTCCTCTTCCTCAAAATGCGAAATACTTCAGTCCCCACCGCAAACTCAAAATTCACTTCCATATCCGTCTCCCCACTTCTCACGAGCTGATCATCACTCTTTGCCCGAGATTCCCCCCAAATCCCCCAAATAATAGCCTCAATAATACTGCTTTTTCCAGCCCCATTTTCACCGGAAAGTACTGCCAAAGAGAATTTTGAGAAGTCCAAAACAGTTTCTCCGTGGCTCGTAAAATTCTTCAGCGTCAACACTCTCGGAACAAATCCACCATGCCCAGAAGAAGTATTTCCGGAAGACGAGTTTTTCAAAAGATATCCCGCCTTCTCCAAAAGCATTTCCGTTTCTCCTTTTTTCAATTTCTTTTTCTCGGAGAATTTCTTCAAAATATCCAAAGGCTCCATCTCCTCAAAACACTCCATCCCCGTGCTTTCTTCTCGGTCGGTTCGTTCAATCTTCTTAATAATCTGATACCAATGAGGATTTTTCCCCGCAATTTGTTTTTCCAAAGAAGAAATATTAAGGTTTTCCATCTCACTCTTTTTTCCGGTAACAACTAGCTTCACTACTGCATCGCAAATATCCGAAGGGAAATTGAGCTCGCCTTCTCCTGCCATAATGTCGTTTGCCGTCGTCTCCACGGTCAAAAACTTCCTCGCTCCGCTTCCTACAAACTCCCACTCTGCCCGCTTTCCTGCCTCAATTTCTGCCACCACAAACCCTTTCTCTTCTTTCTCCTCCCCAAAATCAATGCGCTCAGGGCTTCCAGAATATACAATATGGTTCTCCACGACCGTTTGGTGTCGGTGGATATGCCCAATCGCCGCATAACTCACCTTTGGGTCACAAAACGCCGTGTAAGGAATAACAATATCAGAACCGAGCATTATATCCCGTTCCGCCCCAAACTTCGCACCACTCACCGTTGCGTGGGCAACAATAATCAAAGGGAGTGACACATCCGCACTTGCCACCAACACTTCCAAAAGCTCCGCACCAATGCGAGAAATTCTTTCATTTGCCTCTTCCTTGCTCAACCCCTCAAAATCTCCGTTCTCCATCGCAATACTCCGCGTAATCCAAGGGAGCGTTGCCACTTGGATTCCATTGATAATAAGAAGCTCAGGACGAGAAGAAACTTTTACGAGATTCTCATCCGCCAAAATCTTGAATATCTCCAAACTGTTCGCTTTCCCCGAATCATTCGGCGTGTCATGGTTCCCCGTCACAATCAAAACGGGAATCTGGTGTGCCGTAAGCTCACGGATTCTCTTCGCAAATTCTCGTTGCTGGGTCATGCTGGGGTTTCGGGTCTTAAAAGCATCTCCAGCAAAAACTACGAGATCCACTTTGTCAGAAACTGCCGTTTTTACAATGGTATCAATGGCGTGGCAGTAGTCAAGAAATCTGGTATTCATGCCCGTAGCAGGGTCAATATGCCCATACTTTTCGCCACTGCCGAAGTGTAAATCACCGAAATGGAGGATTTTTTTCATTGGAGGAGGTTAAATTTCTTGTAATCGAAGAGCGTATCCTCTCAAATCAGAACGGTTCTCAATGACTTTCTGTACGAAAAATGAAGGTACAGAAGCGTAAAGTTTTACCGCACCGAAGGGGAATTCCGCCTTTTTTCCCGTTACATCAAAAATTATAGATTCTGAGGATTCTGTCTTTTTTTCTATTTCTTCCATGTAGTATTTTATTTTTTCTTGCTGTGCTTTTATTTTTAACTCGTCCTCAGTTTCCAAAAGAGATGGACTTGTTTTTATTGCCTCAATCTCCCGCTCTGCTCGTTCAATACTGTCCCATAGGTTAGATGGATCATAATTCAGATATATTCTGTACGCTCTGTTTACATCACGAAAAGGGTATCGAATGGTAACTTGTAATTCCCACTCGAACTCCTTATCCATGATAATTTTTTCAAGCTCAAACCCCTTATATCCAGCCCCCTTAAATATTGCATTCTGGACATGGTAATTCTGGCATGACATCCATTCCAAAAAATTATAATTTTCCACTTCTGGAGATGGCATTCCTTCCATTATACCATTTTGATACCACTCTTCTTTTGATATTTTAGAAAAAATCTTCACCATGTCGGTCGTCTGAAGTCCTACAAAAAGCCGTTCTGTTGATTTCAAATCCATAAAAAAAGAAGTAAAAAAACTCATTACTGCCCCCAAAAAGAGGCAGAATATGAACCGTTTTACGCCGCAGGATTCTCTGCGTTTGCTTGGTCGTAAATCGCCTTTGCTTGTGCGTAGGCATCGGAAACGGTCGCACCATACGACTTCACAGCAATGGTTACCTTTCCCGTTGCACTTCTTCCGATTTCAACGGAATGCGGGTTTAACTGTTCTGTCTGCTGTACTTCGGACATAAAAAAAGGGGTAAAAGTGTAAAAAATCAGGAACTATCGAGGACAACCGAAGGTCAATAATTCCTGAAAGCAGAGCCTTTTAGCGACTTGCTCGGGTCGTGAGATTGGGATGCATTCAGTTTTGCGACATGACCAGGTCGAAAAATTTGCTCACTACAAGCCAGTACCAAGTAGAAACCGCCACAAATTTGCAGGCTTCCCACATGGCAAAAAATTAAAAATCAGGATTATCAAAAAGCACTTCCTCTTGCGGAGGAGTCTTTACAATTTGAAAGTTCGGTTTTGCCCCACACTTCGCATCGCAAAAATATGCTTCCCAATATTTCTTTGTTTCAGGATTTGTTCCAGATCTGAAAGTGGTACTACTTCCACAAGTCGCACAAACGGGATTCTCTGTTCCGTAAGGAGAAGTATTTCGTACTTCCTCTTTCACGGGTTGCACGGGTGCAGGGGTTTCTTCTTCAACAATTTCAGGTGTTTCGTATTGAGCCTCATCTCCAAAATCCTCCACAATCTCGGAATACTCTTTTTCTAAACCTTCTGACAAAGAGGATATTTCAGGAGCAGGAGTTTCAATAACTCCAACATTCGGAACCCTTGCCCCAAAAAGAGCATCGTTATTTCCTAAAAACTTCTGGATCACCGCATGTTTTATTTCTGGGTCTGTAAAATCAGGAGAAAAAGAGACCACGGGAAAAACAAATGGTTTTGCAAGTTCCTCCGCGGTATACACATTTTTAATTCCCAAAAGAGACCGAATAACACGATTTTTCGCCTTACTTTCGCATAAAGGGATCTTGAATTTTCGAATTTGATTGTATTCTGCCATTTTTTTCTCTTCATCTTCTTTTTTTTGAAATTCTGTAGGAGAACTGATAGTAACCATTTTTCTTTGTGCACTGTCCCATACTTTTATTGGTTTGGAGAAGATTTCTGACTTAGTAACCTCCAAATCAAGTTCAGCAGTCTTTTTATCGCTCACCGTTTCTCCGCTCGCATTCGTCCAAAACCCTTCAACAATTACTTGCGCATAATGTTGACTAGAAATTATTTTTTCCGTCCTAAAAGTCATGCTGGCACCAATAGCAAGTTTTTCCAGCCCTACTTTGGTCAAAGCCAGTGCTTTACTCTGTTCGTAGACCTCTTTATCTTTCGGATCCCGAGAAATAAAAACTTGAGTAAGCCTTGCTTTACGAAATGGATCAATTTGTTGTTCTACTGCAAATGGTGCGCCGATGATATTTGCTTCCTTGTCTTGAATTACTGAGGTTGCCATAAAAAAAGGAGGTTAAAGAAAAAAACAATTATTGTGCGACAGGAAATAAAATATCCGTCACATCCACCACTCTTTCTGCCCCCATTTTCTGTATCCGGCTCATCACCTTGGCGTTAAAAATCGCCGTCTCTGCCCACTTAATTGCTTCATCTGCCCGTGCAAAAAGTTCTTCGTAAGACATAAAAAAGGAGGTTAAAAAAACAATTTATCGAACCCGTCTCCTACTTTTCCCCACAACACTCCCCCAATTCGCTACCATCCACGCCATGCAAAACGCCCATGCCGTCGTCGCAAACGCAAACGCGAGACCGTCGTTTATGTTGTGAAGCACTGCCGTGATGCCGACGAGGAAAAAGAGAGGTTTCATAAGGAGGAGGTAAAAAGATAGAGAAGAGGTCTTGCAAAAATTGCTTCCGTTCTGCTGGTGTTACAGGAGATGTGTCATCCGGTGGTATCCAATACCACTCCATACGCGTCACTTCATTTTTTGCCGTAAGTGGGATGGTTCGCTTCATCGCGTAGGAAAAAGGATTTTTTCTCGTATTTCGTTCACAAATCGTTCCACCTGCTCACGGGTAATCTTGTTTTTCTTTTGGAAAACTGCTCCCATAGGGTGGGCAATTGCCTTCCTTTGGATACTGTGTTCTGTCTCTGCTACCCAGAGAGCCATAATCGATAATGATTCTTGAGAAAGTGGCATAAAATAGAATGTTGTGAAAATATGTATGAATGATAAATAAAAAACATCATTCACGGGTAAAATTTTTATAGTATAGGGAAGTTCCACATAATATTATTTTGGAAACACTTCCTATACCGTCTGAAGATATGGTAAATAATAAATATCAAAATGTCAAGAAATAAGTATCAAAAATGAATACATTTTTATACAAAAAGATGTTTATATTTGACTTGTTACTCATTTTATTTTAAAGTATTGTCTAATGTGATATTTTTCATATTTCAAATAACATCAAAATACAGCAACAGGATACGGCAAAAGGTATTAAATTTATTTGATACATTCGGAACTCCTAAGATTAAGATGGGGGATTTTTTAGAAGGATCAAATGAGTATCGAGCCAAGCAGGCAAGGGCTAGGAGTTTCTTCAGTGGAAAAAGAGAATTAAACATGACTGAAATAGAAAAGGTTGCAGAGTTTTTTAATAAACCTCTGGAGTATTTCCTCTACGAAGATTCAGATGCTCGTCAAGTAGCAGGTAGAGACAATAACGGAATAATGATTCAAAACGGACATGGGGGTGTCGTAACTGTTACATCCCACGATAAAGACCTTATAGAACAGATAATAGGGTTGTCTGAAGAAAAGAAAGAAGCAATTAAACGCCTTTTGTAATTTTACTTTTTCTTATGGAGATAAATGACTCTTTGAAGGCTTTATCAGATCGATTGCAGAAAATACGGGATACAATAAAAACAGAAGAAGCTACCAAAAATGCTCTTGTTATGCCTTTTATACAAATATTGGGATATGATGTATTCGACCCACTGGAAGTAATCCCTGAGTTTATTGCGGATATAGGAATTAAAAAAGGAGAAAAAGTAGATTATGCGATTGCAAAAGATGGCAAGCCGATGATCCTTATCGAGTGCAAAAATATTTTAGAAAAGCTAGACCTCCATGGATCCCAATTATTCCGATACTTTCATACCACAAACGCGAAATTTGCTATTTTGACCAATGGAGTGGAGTACCGTTTTTACACAGACTTAAACGAACCAAATAAAATGGACGATAAGCCATTCCTTTCTTTTGAGATAACGGCTTTAAATGAAAGAACTATTGAAGAACTGAAAAAATTTCATAAATCATATTTTGACATAGATGCAATTTCCAATAATGCCAGTGAATTAAAATATGGGAGAGAGATAAAGATAATTCTTGAAAAAGAATTGGAAAGCGTATCTGATGAATTTGTCCACTTTTTCGCCAAAAAGATATATGCAAAAAAATTGACAGAGAAAGCAATAAAAATGCTTTCAGAAGTTGTAAAGAAGTCATTTTCTGAATTCATAAAAGACCAAGTAAATGATCGTCTGAAATTAGCCCTTACAAAAGAGAATAAAAAAGATAGTGATGAAGAAATGAAAAACCAAAAAGAAAGTAAAATCGTCACTACAGAAGAGGAGATTGAATCATTTTTCGTCGTTAAATCAATTTTGAGAGATAAGGTTGATATAAGTAGGGTTTACTATCGAGATGTAGAATCATATTTCGGGATACTTTTTGATAACAATAATCGCAAACCAATTTGTCGGATGTATCTTGATGGGGCTAAAAAATATATTTCTCTTATTGATGCAGAAAGAAACGAGGTAAAAAAGCAAATAGATGGTTTAAACGATATTTATAAATATGCGGAAGAAATTATAAAAATTGCCGAATATTACCAATCTCAATAACCCTGCTTTTTATGCGCTTTGGATTTAGGGTCCCATCAATACGAAAGTCTTTTGCTGCTAAATTTTCAGCAAAGAGGGCGATCAAAAATGCTCTTGGAATTAGGGCACCGAGAGGTTTTGGCGTCTTTACAAACCAGAAAAAAGCTCTATACAATAGGGTTTATAGCAAAACTACCTTTGGTGTTGGTTTTTTTGGATTACTGAAAAAACTTTTTAAATAACCATTTCCTATGAAAACCCCCACCATTCTTCTCACCGGTATTCTTTCTGTATTTTTAGTCTAAAATATGCCCCCAAAATTTACTACAACCGAGCTTTTAGAAGAATGGAGTACTCAAAAAATAACGATTGCAACAAAAGAACGAGAGTTTGTTATTTTTGCAGAAAGAGAGGTGTGGATGGCATCTCTCGGAGAAAATATTGGAGTGGAAATGAATGGAAAAAACTCAAACTTTTCCCGTCCTGTACTTATTTATAGAAAATACAATAAAGAGCAGTGTTTTATTTTCCCCCTCACTTCACAATATAAAAATGACAAATATCATTTAGATCTTTCTCACATCCCTTTTTTGATGAAGAGCATGGTATCTTTGACTCAAGGACGAACTATAGACTCAAAACGGCTTATTAGAAAGATGGGGAGGCTCCCCAATAAAGATTTCGAGAATATAAAAAAAACGGCTCTAGGATTCCTAGAGCCTCGGTCGCCTTTCGGCAATAATGCAGAGACAATGGTACCGAACAAAAACGATAAAGTCAAAAAAACTTTTTCAGAATAGAAATAAAATAACATGAAAGTATACGCATACCTCAGAAAATCAACGGAAGGGGATGAGAACCAAATCCACTCACTCACGACTCAACGCCGTATAGTGGAAGATTTTGCGAACAAAAAAGGACTCCAAATCGACGAGTATATCGAAGAAGAAAAGACCGGATTCAAAGCCGGAGTGCGGAAAAAATTCAACGCTATGATGAGGGATTGCACAAAAACTGCCAAGAAAGGGGAAGAAGCGCATATCATCTTTTGGAAGGTCTCCCGTATAGGAAGGAACCGGAAAGATGCAGACCTCGCACTCGACGCCATGGAGGCAGGTGTACACTTCCATTTTACGGAGGGTGATTTCCCCGACAACGCCACCGGCAGAAAAATTCTCAGGGACAAACTCTCCGATGCCATATACTATTCCGAAGACCTTTCGGAAAATGTAAAGGATGGGCAAGAAACATCCATTTCCAAGGGGTTATTCCCCGGGAGTTCCAAGCTCGGGTATCTCACACGCCCAGACCCTACAAAACCCCGCACAATCAATCCTGACGAGGCATGGAAAATAAGAGAGGCATTCGAGAGAATTTCTCACGGGGAAAAAATGAAAGAAGTGGTGGAATGGCTCCAAAAATCAGTATACCTCAAAACATACGGAGGACGGGTAGCGTGCAGAAATACCCTGTACAACCTTTTCCACGATCCGTTTTATTGCGGAAAATTCTTGTGGAATGGGAAAATTTACGAGGGAACCCATGAGCCAATTATCAGCAAAGAACTTTTTACAACCGTCCAAGAAATTCTTGAGGGGAATAGAATCCCAAAAGTACAAAAACACATTTTCCTTTTTTTAGGGATGGTATTTTCGGATGGAGAAAAACTTTCCTGCTCCAAAAACCGAGAAAATTATTATTACCGAAGCAAAAAAACAGGTCTCCATCTCCGAGAGGAAGAAATAGAAAAATCATTTATCGAGATGCTCCAGGAAACAAATATGAAAGCCTCGTATATCGAAGAGATGCGAGAACGGGCAAAAAATATGCTAGGAATCCGAAACGAACAAATTTCCAATACCATCGGCATTGAAATGGCAAAGGTCTCCGCAATCCAGAACAGAATGAAAAATGCAGAAGATCTCCTCCTTGATGGCAAAATCCCATACGAGAAATACCAAGAAATGGTCGAACGCCTAAAAAAAGAGCAAGCATCTATTCTGGAAGCCATTCCCCAGAAAAACACAAAATCAGAAGATGAGAAAACAAAGATACTTCACACTGTCATCGAACGCATACAAATCGCATCACGAAGCTACGAAACACTCCCAAAGCATCTCAAATCCCAGTTTATTACCGCCATTCTCAGCTCGGTCGAACATTCTACAAACTCTGGGAAGCTAGGTTTAAAGCCTAAAAAAGCAACCCAAAGCGTGTTTGAGTTGCCGTTTGTCCAATCTGGCTGCCCGGGTTGGGATCGAACCAACGAATGACGGAGTCAAAGTCCGTTGCCTTACCGCTTGGCGACCGGGCAGTATTTATAAAACAAGCGCCATAAAATTCTTTCAAAGACCCGCAAAAAAATCAATAAGAAATTTTAAAAGAGACGCGTATGATATTTTTGTCTTATTTTTTTCTATGATTTTTAAAGGAATTCTCGTTACCGTTCTCTTAACTGTTTTTGGTCAACTGTTGCGTCTTCCCGTGGGAGGAGGAGCAGGAGTATTACTTTTAGATGCCTGGATTCCGCTTTTAGTGTGCGCTTGGGGATTTCAAAAATTTTGGAGATGGGGACAAAGAAAAAGCTTCTCATTTCCGAAAGAAATCGTTTTAAAGCCTTTTTTTTGGGGAGCAATAGGATTTTTTGGAATCGCTTTGGGATCTTTACTATGGAATGCCCAGTATTTTGATTTTTTTACACTCCTGGAAAGCGGGTTTTATCTCTTTCGATACAGTTTTTTAGTACTTTTTGCGGTGGTAGTGATGGACGAAATGAATACTCCAGCGCGAATACAAATATTTTTAAAAACACTCGTTTTCTCTGCTGGGGGCTTGGTGTTGCTCGGATTTTTGCAGCTGGTATTTTTCCCCAATTTTACGGTAATGCAGGCGCAAGGCTGGGATCCCCATATTAACCGGCTGCTTTCCACTTGGTTTGATCCCAATTTTTTTGGAGGATTTCTCGCATTTTTCCTCTCTTTGTTTTTCGGTGTTTTGCTTTTTTCGCCCCTTACCAAAGGGGTTCCGCACATTCCCGACTTTTTAAAAAACAAGAGAGATACTTTTTTGGGAGCGCTGGCAGTAATTTTTTTCCTCGCACTCCTCCTTACCCTTTCTCGATCAGGATTTCTCTCATTTTTAGTGGTGGGATTTCTCTTTGGCATTTTCTTTTTTCGCAAACTGCTCGCCATAGGGTTTCTGGCGATTTTGGTTTTACTCCCACTTTTTCCTCACAGTTTTACACGCATTTCAGAGGGAGTTTCTTCTGTTTTTTCTGTTGCGCAGCAAGAAGAAAGTCTGTTTTTGCCAGATGCTACGGCCCGACTGCGAGTAGAGAATATGCAAGAAGGAATAGTCATGAGCCAAAAAAACCCATGGATTGGGGTGGGCTTTAATACTCTCCGATTTTTTCGAAATCAAGAACTCCATTCTTCTGGGGGGTTTGACGCATCGCTTTTAACCGTCCTCACCACCACGGGAATTTTGGGACTCGGGTTCTTCCTCTTCTTTTGGGGAGGAATGGCGTGGGAAGGAATGAAAACTTTCAAAAATACTCAAAATACCGCTTTGCATCGCGGGATTTCTCTGGGTTTTTCAATCGGCAGTATGGGTATTTTAGTACACTCTTTTTTTGTAAATACCCTCTTTTTTCCACTCTTTCTCGTGTTCTTCTTTGGAATTTTTGGTCTCTTACACGCTACTGGATGGAGAAAAGATCACATTTTATAACGCTTCGCTAAATGCTGTTTTTTCTGCTGATTTCTTAATATTTTTCCAGTCGTAGGGGAATCGAAAATTTTCGTGGGTGCGAACCAGAGCACCAAACAGGGACCAAGGGGATAAAAATGGGTAAAGAAATGAATTTCCTGTTTCTAAATTGGGATTATAATCTTCTACAAATCGCGGAACAAATGGAGCGGGAGCAATAGGGACTACACCATTTTGGAGGGCATTTTTTAAATCTTCGGCCATTATTTCCGGTTTTTCAGAGAAAAAAATGACGGTATCTGCTGCCCGAAGAATCTCGTCATACTCATGGTCTGCTACTATTACGCACCGATCTTTATGGTCTTTTTGGAAAGCAATAAGAATATCTCTATAGTGCTCTGAAGCATTTGCCCGAAATGCAATTTGTGCACCAAGTTCCGAAAGTCCAGGAAGCATATCCACCAAAACTTCAGCATTATGTTCCTCAAAAAGAGGAGTAACGATGCCCACTAAAAATCGCTTTTTATCTCGTTCTATTCCATATTTTTTTTGAAAATCTTCTTTTATCTCTGCTGCAGATTTTTCAGGAGGATTTTCTCGAAAATGCATACTTTCAGGAGTTTCTGATGAAGAAAACGAAAGCGCCGTAGGAGTGTCTCTGGTGGCGGTAGCAATCATGTGGTGTGTATGTGAAATGTTATCTGGATATACTACCAAATTTTTGCCAGTATTTCAATCCACTTCCTTTGCAAAAAAATAAAAAATATGGAAAAGATATACTTTTACCCGAGAGGAGATGGTAGTATGAAAGCAAATTTTATTTTTCCATGTCGTCTGCTCCTGAAATTTTTCTCGCATTGGGTCCCGATGAATTTCTCCTCCGGGAACATCTCGACAACTATAAAACAGGAGCCACAAAAAAGTATGGTGATTTTTCCGTTTCCACCGTTTCATTCCTGGACATTCCCCTGTCTGAACTACAAAACGAAGTCTTTTCTCCTCCATTTTTTGGGGGGAAGCGAGTGCTGTTTCTTTCGCATTTTCCTCCTGCCGCCTCTCCTGCATTATCCGAAGAAAAACGAGAATCCTATCTGTCATTTGTCGAGTCCCTCTCAGATATCCCAGAGGGAGTAGTATTAATTTTTTCGAGTGCTACACCAGATCGGAGGACAAAAATTTTTAAAGAAATGGAAAAAATCGCCAAATTAACATGGAAATTTGAATCTTTTGATGAGAAAAAGGATCCCCATCGCTTTTCAGAATGGATTATTGAACGGGCAAAACGATATGGAGGAGTTTTAGGTCAAAAAGAAGCCGAGTTTTTAAAAAATTATGCCGGACATTCTCTCAATGTACTGGATTTAGAACTGCAGAAACTCGCTCTTTTTTGCGCGGGAAAAACCATCACCCAAAAAGATATTGAATCCCTCTCCGTTCCAGCAAACGAAATAGCCGATTTTGCTTTTTCTAATGCCGTTGCCAGTGGGCGGTTTTCTCAGGTCAGTGAAGCATTTCAAGATCTTACTGAAAACTTTGAAGCAGGAATGATTTGGAACAGGGACATTCTTTCGGTTTTTCGGACACTTCTTAAGGTAAAAACATTATCTCTTACAAAAGATGATCCGAAAAGTTTAGGACTCCATCCGTTTGTGGTTTCCAATATGCGCAATATTGCTAATAGTGTTTCAGAGGAAAAACTTCTGGTTGCCTATAAAAAACTCTTAGAAATAGACTGTATGACAAAAGATGGGAGGCTCGCATTAACGGGCAATACTGACCCATTTTTTCTCACCATTGAAACACTTCTGCATGACATTTTTGGACATCAAAAAAAATAGGTGCCTCAGACTCCTTCATCCCCAATGAGCCATTCGTAAGAGACAGAGAACATAAAAAATTAACACATTACCAGAGAAAAGAGGCCTGAAATACGAAGGAATAAGCCTATAAAAAGCAAAAAAGCCTTGCATCTCTTTAAAAATTGAATACAATTTTTGCACTGGTCGAATATTTTTTTTGAACGAATGTTCCTGAAACCCCTCATATCATCAAAAACGCGAATAAAATTATTAAATCTTTTTTTTGCAGAGCCGAAACGAGAAATTTTTGTGCGAGAACTCACCAGGCTTTTAGGAGAACAGATTAATTCAGTGAGAAGAGAACTCGAAAGTATGCAAAAATGGGGACTCTTTACATCCCGAACCAAAGATGGAAAAAAATATTTTGCACTCGACCAGAGTTTCCTTTTATACCCCGAACTCAAAAGGATGTTTGAAAAAGCAGATTCCCCAGCACTCAATATCGCAAAGTATCTCAAAAAAATAGGAAAAATTGATGTTCTCATTGTTTCGGGGATTTTTGTAGGGGCTCCAAACTCCCCCGTGGACCTTTTTATTGTGGGAAATGTTGACAAAGAAAAACTCAGTGAGTACATTGCACAGGAACTCAAAAGTGATGAGGAAATTCGGTTTGCGCTCATTTCCAAGTCAGACTTTCTCTACCGTCTCAAGTGCAAAGACAAAGTTCTTACCGAACTTCTGGCACAAGAGCAGAATGTTGTCCCCATTAATAAAATGACCAATGTGTTCGACCATGATTCTCTTATTTCTTCCGTATGACCGTTACCATTGAACAGCTCCGACACGAAGGGATTCGAACTTCCCTCCCCTCTTTTAGCTCGGGGCAAACCGTAAAAGTGCACTATCGTGTAAAAGAAGGAGAAAAAGAGCGAGTGCAAATATTTGAAGGACTCATTATCGCCGTAAACGGTGGAACAAGCCTTGCTTGCACTATTACCGTTCGAAAAATGAGTGGGAATATTGGTGTAGAACAAGGATTTCTGGTAAATTCTCCATCCATTGTAAAAATTGAGCTCATCAAGGAAGGAAAGGTTAGACGATCAAAAATCTATTACATGAGAGAACGACAAGGAAAATCTGCACGATTAAAAGAACAATTTTATGGCGACGCAACCAGAAACAGCATGGAAAATACGGAAAAACAAGAAGCAGCAGCACTCCAATTAGCAGAAGAAGAGGCTCTCAGAGCAAGCGAAGAAAAAAAGAATGCTTCTACTCCTGAATCAGAAGAAACAACAACGCCTGAAGTGGAAGGAGAATAATCCTTCGTTTTTTTCATTCGTCCCTTTATCGAACATATTTGAGAAGGAGAAAATTTCTTCGCGTACTTTTTGTTTTAAAAATATGTTTACCGGAATTATTGAAACCAGCACTCCGGTTTTAGAACGAAGCCATGATTCGTTAACGATTGTAAGACCAAAAGTTTTTGATGATCTGAGAAAAGGAATGTCCATTGCAATTAATGGTGCTTGTCTTTCTGTAGCCCATTTTGATGCAGAAAAAATACAATTTGATGTCCTTTCTGAAACTTTTCGGAAAACAAATTTAGGATCTGTTCAGGAGGTAAATGTAGAGAGAGCGATGCCCGCCAATGGTCGATTTGAAGGACATATTGTTTTGGGCCATGTGGACGAAAGCACCATCCTCGTCGAAAAAAAACAGGAAGAATCTGGCGTCGAGTATATTTTTGAACTCCCAAACGCGCAAAAAAAGAATGAAAATGCGAAATTTCAGAACCATATTCATTTTCTTATTGAGAAAGGAAGTATAACGATGAATGGAACTTCGTTGACCATTGGAAAAATCACCGATAGTACATTTTCAGTATTTCTGATTCCAATAACCATGGAAGAAACAACCTTCGGAAAAATGAACGAGGGAGATCTGGTGAATATTGAATATGACTACCTCGCAAAAATCATCATACAATCGCAAATATTCCATACCGAAAAGCATTAAAAGTGAGAATAAAAACAAAAAGAGCAGAAAGAAAATTCTTTCTGCTCTTTTTTAAAATAAAACAAATGTGTTTATCTTTTTACAGGAGTCACAGTAGGTTTAGCGTTCATCTCTACATTTCCGTCCTGAACTTTTATATTCCCATTAGGACCTTTCATTTCTACATTCCCATCTTCAACCTTTACCATCCCTTCTGGTCCATTCATCATTACATTTCCATTTTCAACCTTTACACTTCCTGGCATTACCGCCGCAGGAGGCATCATTAATCCATCATTCACCATTGTCGTCGGCATAGCAACCGGTGGCATAGAGGGAACAGTAGGCATAACCGCAGCATCTATAAATCCAGGGATAGAGGTGGGCATAACTGCAACCTTTGGTGTGGCAGTAGGGGCGGCAACATCATCGCCATCGCGAGTACATCCGGACAAAAGAACAATGGACAAGAGTCCAGCGAGCAAAAGAGACTTCTTCATAAAAAAAGAAAAAAGAACCCTATTATACTACTGAAAAAAAGGGGGGAATGTCAATTTTTGCTGCTTCCCTTTCTGGTAGCATTTCGGTACCATGCAGGCATCTTCTTCAACACTCTCCTTCTCCAAGGAGTGAAAAAGATAACTTTTTCCGTTCTGTATGATAAAATCACTCTTGAAAAATATTATACTCTCACTCCTCCTTTTCCGGGCACAAAAAGTGCTGGACCATGGAGCAGAAATCATTGCCATTACCGGTTCCATGGGGAAAACCACCACCAAAAATCTCCTCTCTGCGCTATTGGCAGAAAAATATGAAGTCCTCTCTTCCCGTGAAGGCTTTAATACTCCCATAGGTATTGCACTCAGCCTAGTGCAAGAAGGGAGTTCTGGATTTTCCTCTCCTTCAAAATGGATGAAAATTTTGTGGAAAACCTATACTAAAACACTCCCAAAACCCCAAAAAATCGTTTTGGAATTTGGAGTAGACCAACGGGGTGATATGGATGAACTCCTCGCCATTGCGCACCCAAAAATTGCAATCGTTACCAATATCGCGCCCGTACACCTTGGAAAAGGGCATTTTAGAAATGTCCGGGAAATCCTTCACGAAAAAGCAAAACTCCCCCTTGCCATTCCTTCTTCTGGGATGTGCCTTATAAATGGAGAAGACGAAAACCTTCAAACCCTTAAAGATCAGGATATTTCTAAAATCGTATGGTATGGAAAAAGCTCAGAATACGAAGCGCAGTGCATTGATGTTCGACACGAACCCACCGGAATTTCCTTTGTATACGCCTCCAACGGCGAGAGATTGGAATTTTTTCTTCCCGTTATTGGTTCTTTTTTTGCAGAACTCGCAACGCCCGTTATTTTTTTAGCGCGCAAATATGGTATTTCTCCCGAAAAAATAGAAACCGTTTTTAAAAGTTTCCTCCCTTCTCCGGGTCGCGGACGCATTTTAAAGGGAAAAAAAGAATCAATTCTCTGGGACCAATCGTATAATTCCAATCCTAAAGCGGTTTTTTCAGCGTTAGAAGATTTAAAAAATGTTCCCGCGAGCAGAAAAATTGTACTCCTGGGAAGCATGAACGAACTCGGCGAAGAATCGAGCGCCTTCCACGAAGAATTAGGAGAGAAAGCAGGCGAGACCGCAGACCTTATTCTTTTTGTGGGATCACACGGATTAAGCGTTGGAAAAGGAGCAGAAAAATCAGGAAAAAATATTACACTCTTTCACACGGCTCAAGACGCAGGAAAACATCTGGCAGACATTTTGCAAGAGGGTGATTTTATCCTCATAAAAGGATCCCAAGGGGGAATATTTTTAGAGCGAGCCGTGGAATTATTACTCGAAAACCCCGAAGATGAGAGGCTTTTATGCCGACGGGGAGAAGAATGGAAAGACCTTTAGCAGAGCCTTTTTAACGAATGCTAAAAATCCCAATATTCTCAAAAAATTTTTTCAACAATACTTATCGTCCTCTTCCGGCTGCTCGTCCTGGGCGTTGTCGGTTGTTGATAGTTTTTCCAGGTGCGCCCTTAAAGGAACTGGATCCGCCAAAACTATATTTCTGCTGAGGAACAAACGGCTTTACGACTGGAAGCCCTTTTGGTTTTTCTACACCATCTTTTTTTTCTTTCTCTTCGTCCAATTCTTGTCCAGTAGTGGTATCAGTCATAGAGAATAATAAAAGGTATTTTTAGTGTATAACAACGCGGTACAGATGCAATGGGAATGCAAAAAAAGGGCATTCCTCCTTCTCTCTTTCACCATAAAACGATAGAATTTTTTAGGAGAGCAGTCCTTTGCTCCCCAACAACATTTTTTTAAAAGCCATGCGCATCATCTCCTGGAATGTAAACGGTATTCGTGCCGTACAAAAAAAAGGCGAACTAGAAAAAGTTTTATCCCTCTATAATCCCGATATTCTCCTGTTGCAAGAAATTAAATCTCAGCCAGAACAGCTAAAAGAACTCCATGAAAAATATCCAGAATATACGCAGTTTTACCACTCTGCTGAAAAACCGGGATATGCGGGCACGGCCATTTGGGTAAAACTCCCCCAACCCGCTTATCAGTTGGGTAGTAACGGCGAGGAGAGTGAAATTTACTCTTCTGTTTTTCCCGTTTCCGGCATTCAAAAAGCTATTCCATTCCATAATGAACCAGATCTTTTTTCTGTCACGACAGAACAAAAAGACCCCATTTTTCATAGTGGAATGCCAAATTTTGAAGATACCGAAGGGCGTATTGCCCGGGTAGATATCGGAGGAATAACGGTTTTAGGAATATATTTCCCCAATGGCGGAAAATCATCTGAAGCATGGGACGGGAAAATTTTGTTTTACGACCAATTTTTGGAGTATGTGAATACTTTACGAAAACAGGGGCGAAAAGTAATTTGGGGAGGTGATATAAACTGCGCTCATGAAGAAATTGACCTGGCGCGTCCGAAAGAAAACATGGAATCGATTGGATTTTTACCGCAAGAACGGGCATGGGTAAGCCGAGTTATTGCCGAAGGTTGGAGCGATATTTTTCGAAAAAAGTATCCTGAAAAAGTAGCATATTCGTGGTGGCATGTGATTACCAAGGCACGAGAGCGCAATATTGGCTGGCGCATTGACAGTTTTTTTGTAGACCAATTCCTGTTCCAAGATGTGACACGCATTGAATATCTCTCTCCCCAAATGGGATCTGACCATTGCCCGATACTATTAGAAATGGAGGTTTAAAAAAACAAATTTTCAACCTTGACGAATGGGAAACAAAAGCAGTAAATTCTGGCACCTTTTGTATTTCTTTTCGCCATCTGAATTTTTTCCAAAACCTTTTTACGGGCAAACAATCTCTGGAAAATCTACAAAATGCAGATGAGAACACCCTTGCTAGAGAATCACAAAAAGGAAACACCGAAGCATTTGAAATCCTGAGCGAGCGAACTATATCCCGCGTATTTTTGTATTTTTCTCGTCGACTAGATGACCATGAAGTCTGTGAAGACCTCACCAGTGAAACCCTCTGGAAAATTCTTAATTCTCTAGACAAATGGTCTGGAGATGAAAATTTTTATGCCTGGGGCTACACCATTGCCAAATATTCGTTATACGATTTTTTACGAGAAAAATACAAAAACCAAAAAATTTCGTTTTCTGAAATGGGGGAAGAGGCCGAAAACCTTACCGTTCCTGAGGAAGAAGAGCGAAATAATGCGGACGACTTTGAAAAAGAAAGTCTCCTCAATACGCTTTTAGAAATTTTGCCAGTTCAACACCAAAATGTTTTACGGCTTCGATATCTTCAAGGGTATACTCAAGAAGCAGTGGCACAAGAACTGGGATTAAGCCTTGCCAATGTAAAGGTCATTCAGCACCGTTCATTGCAAAAAATTCGGAATAAAAACCCCGATTTCCAATTTTTTTTAAAAAAGTGTAACCCTCTTACGACTATATAGATGCACATGAAAAAAGATTTCTCCACTCCCCGGCCAGAATTTGTAGCAGATCTCAAAAAGAATCTGCTAAAATCATACGACGCACAGTACGGGAAACCGGCGCCCATGCGGCGTATTATCAAAAAAACTTGGGGCAGTGTTCTCTTTTGGAGGTTTTTTGGAGCGATGTCTTTTGCTGCCGTAGCGTTTTTACTGGTATTCCCCCAACGCGCGCCATCCAACATCCCCATAGAAAAAGTTCGTCGAACCGCATATTCGTATGTCATCACTTCTGATTCTCTTATGGAGCAAGAAAAAATTATGCAATCGCTCATCCAAGAAGAAAAAGACTACCCAGAACTCTACAAAAATCCCACCTCGTAATCTTTCCCCTTTTTATTCATGAAACAACTGTTTTTCTCGCTCGGTTTTATTCTCCTCTTTTGCACCCTCTCTCCTGTTTTTGCAGATTTTTCTTCGGTGGAAGAAGAAAATGTATTCTTACAGATCACCAATCTTTTACCTTCTGGCTATAAAGAGAGCTTTTTAGGAGAATATCAAACCCTCCAATCGGATGCCGCATCAGGGGCTATTTCCGAAAGAAAAGCGCAACAAGAATGGAAAATTCTCCGTACCAAAGTTATCGGCATTTATCGCGTAAACCTGTTGCGCCAAGCCCAGCAAAATACAGAACTGGCTACCGTATGGGCAGGAACTTATGAATCATATACCGAAGAATTAGGGAGAATATCATTATTGCTCGATCAAGCGGAAACAAACTTTCTCCAGGAATATTTTGGAAACGCCGAAAAAAAGCTCTCGAGTGCCAAAAATAGGCTCCAAAACATTAATCAATCCGTTCAAAAAACTAAAAACTAAAAAAAGTGTAACCCTGTTACGACTATACAGGTGTACAGCTTTTTTCTTTTTTATGAACAGCCCATAATTATTGTTTTCCTTCGTTTATTGGGCATAAAGCGTTATGCCCCTCCCCATTTTTTGTTTTGTATTCCTTTTTCCATTCTTTATGAAGCGCTTGCTTTTTTCTTTTCTCCTCCTGTTGGGAGGCATTGGGACCTTTTCTGTTCCACAATCTGCTGAGGCACTCAGCCCTGTTCCTTTTCAGGAACCATCCATTACCATTTCCGCACAAGAAACGGACCCAGGAAAATTTACCGTTTCCCCCGGAGACGAAGTGACCGTTACGCTTACGCAAGCCAACACGACCAGCGATAAAGGAAAACTTCTCCACCAAATTCCTGCATTTTTCAGTAATATTCACATCCAGTCCAATTCTGGCATTTCATTCGCGGCTACAGCAGCTGTGGCACGAAAAAATAATACCTGTTTTTTTGACAATAACGCCTACAAGCCAAGTATTTCGTGTTATTCATTCCCAAAAAATGCCATCATTTCTTATACCGCAACCATTTCAGAAAGCTACTCTTCAACCGTTTCTGCACTGTACACCAAAGTACTCTACCAAAACCAAAATGGAAGAAGTGTAACCATTAAGGATAGAAAAATAATAAAAGTGGACGATTTTTGGAACGACAACGAAGATGAAGACTGTGCATTTAGCGTATCCACGGGAGAAGTGACCAGAAAATGTAATAACCCTCCGGCAGTAGATTGGAAAGCACAACGGAGATGCCACACAACGGGAGGATGCGGATGGACACGACCAACGCCAAGCGTTACTCCGACTCCAAGTCCTACTCCAAATAATTGTGCCTCCGAAGGACAAGTAACCAATCTCACCATCCCCAATTCCACTCCTTGTTGCCCCAATCTTTCTTCGTTTTATTTAGGACAACCAGGAATGACAGGATCCAGTAGCCTTTGTTATTCGCCCTCTCAAGGAATACCCACTTGTAGCAAAAAGGGAACGGCACAAGAAGGATGGTATTATGCCAATGGAAAGCTCTTGAGTGTACAAAAATGTGATTTCCAAACGACAGTAAGTCCTACTCTTTCTGTTTCCACCACGCAAAAAACTGTTGTTCAAGGTGAAGACCTTAATTTTTCTTGGACTATTTCTAATTTACCCAGTAATGCGAGAGTAGGATTTGCGTTGGTAAATACACAAACTGGAAAATCTGTAGTCTTTGGAGGAGGAGCAATTAATAGTGCAAGTTCTAAACTTACCATATGTGCTAACTGTGACGAAATGACCCCAGCTCCAGGACAATATAAAATTGTCGCAGACATTTACTATGTTCCCCCATATGTTTCTAATGTGGTAATAACTGCCGAAAGTAGCGTGTTTACTATTATTGCACCACCAAAAGATTCTGCACTTACCGTTTCTCTTTCCCCATCTTCCCCTTCTGCAACTTCTGTTCCTTGTAATGCGCAGTCTGTCCCTTTTGTAAAATACAACCTTACCGCTGGAAGCAGAGATGCAATGGTATCTCTTATCTTTTTTATGCGTTCTGGACTCGGATCAAACGATGATTTTTCTCAAGTGTGGGTTGAAGATGAAGCGGGAGTCCGACTTTCAAACCCCCAAGCCGTTGAGATTGATGGTAGCGTTGGCATTAAATTCAATACGCCGTTAATAATAAAAAAAGGTCAAACACGAACTATTTCTGTAGTAGCAAAATTAAAAGCGTTTAACGATGTAAATAACGACGGTATAAAACAAGCAACAGAAAGTTGTTATGCGGGAAGATCCAATGCCTTTGGAATTTCTTTTGCTGTACATATTACAACCGATGGCACAATATCAGGGGCATTTCCTATTGTAGGAGCGCGAATGCAAATCGTTGACGCTCCCTTGACCGTTTCTACGCTTAAATTTTATTACGACGGAGAACAGACCCCCACTTTTTCAACAGAAAATATTTCTCAAGAAAACGCTCTTAATTTTTGTATCGACAAACATAACAATAATCCCACCAGATCAATTAAATGTACTTGGAATGGAAATGAAATTTACTCGTTTACTCCTTCTTCATCTCCTACAGCAACCATTTCTCCATCTACAGGAGCAGCCCCTCTAAATGTTACCTTTACTCTTTTTGCACAAGATAATACTGGTACTAATGGAGTAAACTATTGGGCCGACTTTGGAGATGGATCTGCACGAATGTTCTCTCGCTTAAATGGTGGAGTTGTTCAATCCTATATCTACACGACCCCCGGGACATATACTGCAAAAATTATGCGTTACTCTGGATGTACTTATTCGCCCAGCACCTCTTGGGTTTGCTCGCAAAGCCCTACTGTTGTGGCACAATCTCTTATTACTGTAAATGCAGTTCCTACTTCTCCTTTTACCGTTCTTTCTCCCAACGGAGGGGAAACTTATAAAGTAGGAGATCGGGTTGTAATTCGTACTCAGTCTCCAAGTTTGGAAGCAGGGAAAACGCTCAAGTATGTCCTTATTCAAGACCGCGATGGAAACGGAACATACGAATCACGAGCACAAATGAATGTGGAAAATAATTCTGACGGAACTGTTTCATGGATTATTCCCGATATGATTGGAGGAACTGGCACCGTTGGCACCCTCAATAAGTTTTCTTTTGAAGTTTTTAATAGCGCAACCGGTGCATTTACGCCAATGGATACCAGTGACGGTAATTTTACCATTACCGAAGCAACTGCTCCAAAAGGCATTTACAAAGGGTACCTCAACGGAAGCACCTCTCCGTTTATTACCACGGCAAGTATTTCTCAATCAGATGCTCTCGCAAATTGTCAGTTAAATCATAACAGCAATCCTACAAAGTCTATTCGGTGTACTTGGAACGAAACGGAGATTTATTCGTTTACTCCTCAAACTACCACTACCCTACAAGAAGCCATTGCATTTGGTGTATATGAAGGTCTGGGACAAAAAAGTAGTTATATGAATCATCCTGAACAAACCGTGTATTTAGCAATTCCTGCCTCTGCACAAGGAAAAGTCCTCGTTCTTACGGCTTATGAGCCCATAAACTGGATCCTTCGAAACCCAAGCAACATCACTCCTACAAAAATTGTTACCATAGGATATTATGCTCAACGCGTAACCTCCAGTAATGGATTAGTTCTCCCTCCCGTTGAAAATAATTCACTCTCCGGAAATGGGGTATTTCAATATGCCTATCAATCAAGTGATGCGCAGTTTACAAACCTCGTTACTTGGCTAAAAACAAAAAACATTACTCTCTCTGCTAACAACTTTACAGGATCCTATAGTGCGAAAGATAATTCATTATTTTTAAACCCTACCCCTACCGTTGTATCAAATCTCAATATCTCCGAAAATTCTGGATATTCAACTGCACAAACGA
>JBAXIU010000003.1:0-53967 GCA_037138215.1 Candidatus Peregrinibacteria bacterium
AACTCCTCCTCATTTTAATTCACTCTGTTGCACTTCGAATTAAAATCTAGGTTTTTATACAGTATAAATAATGGCTTTTTCCCTTTCTTCTTTCTCGGCACTTTTTTTTGACTTAGACGGAACACTCTTAAAAGGGAGTGATGTCCATTTTCAGCAGTGCGTTTTAGAGACCGGAAAAGACTTTGGAATTGAAACGCATATTCCCCGAGGAATGTCACTCCGGTATTTTTTACGCCTGTCGTTTCCCGAAAAAGACGAAGAATTTATAGAGCAATTTCAGGAAGAGAATAAAAAACGAATGCTTTCTACCGATCGTCCAGTGGAATTTTTTGAGGATGTTGCCCCCTTTTTGCAAAATCTTCCGCCTATTCCCCGTGCGATTGTGACGAATTGTATGGCGTTTGAAGTGGACCTTACCCTTCGTCATGTCCATTTATACGAGCATTTTGAGACGATTATTTCTCGCTCTACCCCAGGAATTGAAAGAGGAAAACCACATCCGGATATGTACGAAAAAGCAGCAGAATACTTGAGTGTTTCACCAAAAACCTGCATCGCGTTTGAAGACAGCGAAACAGGGCTAGAATCTGCCAAAGGCGCGGGAATGTTTACCGTAGCGCTCGATCGCCATGGAGATTTAGATACGAGACTGGCGGACAAAGTGATCACCAGCTTTGCCGATTTTTAAGCTGCAAGAAATTATTTCAAAATCTCGATCCCCCTCTTTATTCTTGACATACTCCGTTCTTTTCCAAAAATTTCTAACAGTTCAAAAGTCCCGGGACTAAATTCTTCGCCGGAAAGAGCAACGCGAAGCGGGTAAAGCACAAATCCGTTTTTCAGTTCTGCCAATCCAACGCGGTCTATAAAAAATGTTTTGAGGGATTCTATACTCCACTCTCCAACATATTCCTCCAAACACTGGAGGGAAAATTGGAGTGAATCTTGAACATTCTCCACATTGGTTCCCATTTTTTTATGCACAAAAATCTCTGGAGAATACAAAAGTGCACTCTCTTCCACAAAAAAGAAGCGAATAAATTCTGGCACTTCGGAGAGCTTTTTGGTGCGCTCCTGTACGAGAGAAAGAGCTTTTTGAAAGAACATAGGATCATTAGTATAAGCCTTTTTGATAAACGCTCCACTTCCTATTTCGTCCGCCTCTACATACTTTGCTTCAGGAGCCTTTCTTAAATCTTTTTTTAGCAATCTATTGGGATAATAATGATTCAATATAACTTCTTCAAACTCTTCCAGCGATTTCTGCCGAATGTACTGCCCATTCAGCCAGAGGAGTTTTTCCAAATCAAACACCGCTCCGCCCTTATGAACCCTTTCAAGCGAAAATTCTTGCACCAATTCGTCAAGAGAAAAAATCTCTTTTTCGTCAGCCGTGTTCCAGCCCACCAATGCTAAAAAATTTATGAGCGCTTCGGGCAAAAACCCTTCGTTCAGGTAGTCATCCACCGAAACCTTATTTTTGCGTTTGGAAAGTTTGGATTTATCAGCATTAAGAATAAGGGGCAGATGTGCATAGAAAGGAATTTCCCAGCCAAAAGCCTCAAATAAGAGAATCTGCTTGGGGGTGTTAGAAATGTGATCTTCTCCACGAATAACATGAGAAATCTCCATTTCTGCATCATCCACCACTACACAAAAATTATACAGGGGCGTCTCTAAATTTTTTGCTATTACAAAGTCATCCAACTCTTTGGCGGAAATTTTTACCTCTCCCCGCACGAGATCCTGAAAAACAATATCATGCGCTTCTGCCGGAATACGAAACCGAATAACACTTTTTTCTCCATTTTTAAGACGGTTTTCAACTTCTTCCTCTGAAATATTTCGGCAGGTTTCGGGGTACCGGAATGCGCGTTTCTCGTTTTGCGCTTTTTCCCGAAGCGCATCTAATTCTTGTGCAGTACAAAAACAATGGTACGCCTTCCCTTCTTCCAGCAATTTTTGGAGATGTTTTTTATACATTTCTGTGCGTTCACTCTGACGAATAACGGCCCCATCCCAAGACAGCCCCAGCTTTTGAAGCCCTTCGGTAATATCCATTTCGTATTCCTTTTGAGATCGCTCTTTGTCGGTATCTTCCATGCGAAGAATAATTTTCCCGCCATGCTTTTTGGCAAAGAGATAATTATACAATGCCGTGCGAGCGGTTCCCACATGGAGAAGTCCCGTAGGAGAAGGTGGAATACGAACAACAATGTCTTTCATACGCAAAAAAAAAGCCCCTGGAGTATACCAAGGGCTTTTAAAAAAAGAGAGGGGATTATTTCTTTTGAGTTGCTGCAGGTGCCTGATCGGCAGGAGCTTGCTGTCCTGCGGCTGCTTTTTGCTCTGCGTCTTTTTGAGCCGCTTCTTTTGCCTTTGCATATTCAGCAATAAGGGCTTTGATTTCATCTTGCGTATAATTTTTCTCTAAATTTTTTCCCAAAAGGAACGCCATTTGATCAAGATTTTGATTCAGGGTTCCAAAGTTTCCATTGAGCTCTTTTACGAGTTCTGGAGAGAGGTCGGTGGCAGATATCTTTTTAGAAGATTCTGCTACTACTGGAGCTTTTTCAGAGTCTCCATTTTTAATATCCTGATGGATAAGGAAGAGCATTCCCGCAATAGCAAAGGCGGCAATAATTCCCATCGCTCCAACAATTTCCAAAACAACATTCGAATCGTGCTTGTACAGCATAAAAAAAGAAAAAAAGGACAAAAACGGGTGGTATTCTACCCGGAATACGGAACAATTGCAATATTCATTGTGATGGGAGTAACAGGCTTATCGTTTGCTCCGGTTTCTACCTCAGCAATAGATTTTACCACTTCCATCCCTTTAAACACTTGCCCAAAAACGGTGTATGTATTCTCTGGAAGATTTTTAGTCTTAAAATTATCAACCTCATTAATAAAGAACTGAGAGCCATTGGTATTGGGACCACTGTTCGCCATAGCCAACGCCCCTGCAATATTTTTTCGTTTGGGAGAAAATTCGTCAGCAAAAGGTTTTCCCCAAATACTTTCTCCTCCTGTCCCTGTTCCCAACGGATCTCCTCCTTGGATCATAAATCCATTTATAACACGATGAAAAATAAGACCATTATAGTACCCTTTTTGAGCATGGGTTTTAAAATTTTCTACTGCTTTGGGAGCCTCTTTCGGAAAAAGACGGAGGTATACATCCCCTTTTTCGGTTTTAATAATGGCAATTTCTTCTCCTTTCATGGGCATATCCGTTTGAACAGAAGAGACAGTGTTTTGGGTAATTTCTCCAGAGGACCGTTGCGCCTCATAGGTAGAATCAGTATTACTCGTTCCTCCCCATGAACACCCCGTAAGGAGCAGGAGGCAAGAAAGAGTGGAAAAAAGGGTTCTCGACATACAAAAAGGGGTAAAAGATTTCCCCCTTGATAAGGGGGGATAAAGGGGGGTTGGAATTAAGAATGTTCCGTCACTCTCGAGGAACGAAGCAGCCTCGTATAAAGAATTACAAATTACAAGTGATGGAACAAAAAGAAAATCTGTAGGGCCGTGCCCTTTTCGTCATTGAGATCCCGCTAGCGGGAGAAGTAATCCCATACATTACAGAGCCTTTTGAGGTTTAGCACCGGGAGTTTCCTCTGGAATTTTACAGGTAACCGTACACTGGTATCCATTATTTTCACCCTGAATTTGAAAAGTAGAAGCGGTTTTTAAGCCGATATTCCCGTCCGGAGAAACAGGTTTTAATCCTGTCTTTCCTCCTAATTCTCCAGCAGGAATTTTTTCAAGCCCAGGAGATGCAAGAGGAGAAACAATAGGAATAGGCGATTCTTCTTTTTTCCCCACTTGCGCTTCTCTGTTTTCTAATCGGGCTTTTTTTAGCAGTGCTTCTTCTCCTGCGGTATCTAAAGCATCCTGATGCTGTGCTTCAAATTGCTGTTGGTCTGGGTTTTCTCCAATACTGCAGCCAGAAAAGAGAAAAACACCAAAGATGAGAAGGAGTGAGGATTTCATAAACAAAAGAAAGAGCTCAAAGTGGAGTATACAAAAAATTTCTTCCACCACCAACATTCTGTTTTTAAAAAATTACAGCGTTTCCTCTGCAATTTCTACCGCGTTTAATGCGGCTCCGCGTAAAAGCTGATCTCCGCACACAAAAAAGTCGAGTCCAAAGTCTCCAAAAACATCGTTTTTACGAAGGCGTCCCACCTCTACATTATATTTTTTGGTAGCATTTAAAGGCATGGGATATTCCCTTTTTTCGGGATTATCTACGAGGTCTACCCCTGGAGCCGCGGATAAAATTTCTCGAATTTTTTCAATATTTACCGGTTTTTCGGTTTCAATAGTCACGCTTTCGGCGTGCGCGCGAAATGTGGGAATGCGGACGGCGGTACAAGAAATGGGGAGGCTTGGGAGATTAAAAATTTTTCGGGTTTCCCAAGTTACCTTCATTTCTTCTTTGGTATATCCATTGGACTGAAAAACATCTATCTGCGGAATGAGATTAAAAGGAATAGGGTGCGCAAAAACTTCATTTTTTACAAGTCCTCCTGCTAAAAAGTGGCGGGTTTCAGTCTCCAATTCTGCCATTCCAGCAGCTCCTGCTCCACTAGTGGCTTGGTAAGTAGAAACAATGACTCTTTTGAGTCCCAATTCTTGGTAAATGGGGAAAAGTGGCATACCCAAAATAGCCGTGGTACAGTTGGGATTCGCGATGAGTTTATGGTCTCCAATGGCGCTGGCGTTAATAGCGGGAACAATAAGAGGAACAGCATCGTCGTACCGAAAAGCAGAAGAATTATCAATCACCAGGACTCCTTTTTCTGCAAGATACGGCGCGTGTTCTTTGGAAAAATCTCCTCCCACTGCTAAAAAAAGAATATCGAGTTTTTCCGCTCTTTCTCGAGTAAATTCCTCAATAACCATTTCTCCAAAAGGGGTTTTTATAGTTTTCCCCGCGCTCCGCTCGGACGCCAAAAGAACCAACTCAGAAAATGGGAATTTTCGTTCAAAAAGAACTTGTAACAGTTCTTGTCCTACAGCACCAGTAACGCCCACAATTCCAATTTTTTTCATGAGAGAGATAAAAACGAGAGTATTACAATGGTTTTTGAGAAAAAATTCAAGGGGCAAAGGGGGGTTTTGGTGAGAAAAAATGTTTTTTAAAAATGCTCTTGACAAGCCACAGGGGGGGTAAATTGGCGTCTTCTTTTTTCTGAGGATCAAAAAGGAGAAGTTTTATCATTTTTTTACTTTTTTATGTTAGAAAAAGACCCGACAATACCCCAAGCAGCTACTGCTCATCCTGATAACACGCTCGTAGCTTCAAGAATTATTACAATAACAGCTAATCGTGTACTTGAATCTGATAGAGATGACATTACAAATAGGATTTCGCGGGCTGTTTCAGGGGAGATTCGGGGCGTTACTTTCCTTTCTATGAATCAAGCCGGATTAGGAGAAAATCTATTTTTTAATATCCCAGAAGATGCGGATGAAGCGCAAGAATCTGAGATAAGGATGCAACTCAAAGCGCTTCTTAAGCTGTATTGATGGAAAAAGTGGGGTGGTAAAAATAGTGTTAATCGTTAAGGTGTAATTTTCTGTATTGGGCGTGATTCATCCGTCGCGCCCTTTTGTTTAGTATTTATATTTTTTGAAACGAAAATCCAAAAAAATGGGTCACCGTAGAGCCGTTGCATGCAACGGCTCTACACCTTTATATTTCTCAATTCTTCGACTTTTCCCCACACTTTTCCGGTATCTATCACTTTTTTCGCCAGTGCCATTCCTTCTAAAAAAGACTCTGCTTTTCCGGAAATCCAAAACCCAGCACCAGCATTTAAGAGTACAATATCTCGTTTCGCACCGCGAATTTCTCCTCTTAAAATTCCCTCTAAAATTTGGGCGTTTTCTGGGGGCGTTCCACCTTGTACCTCCTCATGTTTTACACGAGAAATTCCAAAATCCTCAGGAGTGAAAATTCCGGTTTGTATTTCTCCTCCGTTTTGAAACAGGGCAAATGTGGTGGAATCACAGACGGTTATTTCATCTAATCCATCGTTTCCGTGTACTACCAGGGCAGAAACGCGCCCCAGAGATTGAAGAGCTTTGGCAATGGGCAATACGAGATCTTGAGAAAAAACGCCGACCACCTGGTGGGTGGGATGCGCGGGATTTACCAATGGTCCCAGAATATTAAAAATGGTTCGGTGTTCAATTTTTTTGCGAACCGGCATAATAAACCGCATAGCAGGATGGATTTTTTGGGCAAAAAGGAAGGCAATGCCAACGCTCTCTAAAATTTTCCCCGTTTCTTCGGGCGTGTTTTCCAAAGAAATCCCCAAACACTCCAAAACATCTGCCGACCCACTTTTTGAACTTGCAGCACGGTTTCCGTGTTTTGCAACGGTTACCCCTCCTCCTGCCAGCACAAATGCAGCGGTAGTAGAAACATTAAAAGTTTTCGCACTCCCACTTCCTCCGGTCCCGCACGAATCAAAAATTTTTGTCTGGTGCGTGGAGATTTTTGTAGCAACCTTTTCCATTTCTTTTGCAGCACCCGCAATTTCTTCGTCTGTTTCTCCTTTTTGGGAAAGACCCCGCAAAAAAATCTCTAAATCTTCTGACGAAACCTGTTCGGCAAAAATATCCCGAAACGCCTCTGCAGATTGGGTTTCAGGAAGATTTCTTCCTGCGGTAATTGCCGTAAGTGCAGAAAGAAAAGACAAGACGGAATGACAAAAAGAAAACTAAAGATCGGTAGAGGCAATAGCGTCTCGAAGAGAACCGTAGTGCTCTACAAGGCTCAAAAAGCCTACCAAATCTAAAATATCCAAAATATGCTGATTCCCTTCAGAGAAAATTATTTTTTTATCTTCCTGGGAAAGTCGGGTGTACATATCGGCAAAATATCCGATAACCGTAGAGTTAATAAATTCCAAATCGCGGAGATGAAAAATAAAACATTTCGTTCCCTGTGTTCGCTCTTCATGAAGAGCATTATTAAGACTCTCTCGGAATGCGTCTACTGTCTCGCCATCTATTTCGCCCGATAAATAGATGACCTTGAGATGGTCTTTGTTCGGAACATCAATGAGCGATACCTGGTAGGCTGCCATAAATTTCAAGAGAAAGATGAGAAAATTCCCATTACTGTACTCTATTTTGAGCAAAAAATCAAGGTTTCGTCAATCTTCTTTTTTATTTTTCAAAAATTTGGCATGATAAAAGGGATAAATTCTTCATTTCCCCCACTATGTCTCCATTAAAACCTTTTTATATTACGACTTCCATTGCCTATGTAAATGGCGTTCCCCATGTGGGATTTGCCATGGAAAGTATTGAAGCCGATGTTTTAGCACGATGGGCACGCAAACAAGGACGAGAAACATTTTTTCTCACCGGAACTGACGAGCACGGAAGCAAAGTGGCCAAAACCGCAAAAGAACGAGGAATTTTGCCGCAAGAACTCTGTGACGAAAACAGTGCGGAATTCCAAAAATTGGGAAACGCACTTACGCTCTCAAACGACGATTTTATTCGCACGACAGATAAAGAAAGACATTGGACATCTGCTCAAAAAATTTGGGAAAAGCTGGCAGAAAATGGGGACTTAGAAAAACGGGCATATACCGCTCAGTATTGCAGTGGATGCGAAACATTTCTTACGGAAAAAGATTTAGTGGATGGACTTTGCCCTTTTCATAAAGTGGCGCCCGAAACCGTTTCAGAAGAAAATTATTTTTTTAAGCTTTCCAAATATTCCCAAGAAATTGCAGAACTGCTCCGCACGGACGCATTAAAAATTGTGCCCGATTTTAGAAAAAATGAGATTTTAAAAATGGCAGAGGAAGGATTTACTGATGTTTCTTTTTCTCGCCCGACCGAAAAAGTGAGTTGGGGAATTCCCGTTCCCGGAGACTTGTCTCAAACCATGTATGTGTGGTGTGATGCCCTCACAAATTATATTTCGGCATTGGGATATGGCAAAGAGGTAGAGCCGTTGCATGCAACGGCTCTACCGTTCCAAAAATTCTGGAATTCTGGCGAAGTGGTCCATGTCATTGGAAAAGATATTTTACGATTCCACGCGGGGATTTGGATTGGAATGCTTCTTTCTGCCGGTATAAAAACGCCCGACAAAATTTTTGTGCACGGATTTCTTACCAGCGAAGGAGAAAAAATGAGTAAATCGCTCGGGAATGTGGTAGACCCGTTTTTGGAAGTAGAAAAATATGGAACAGATGCGCTGCGGTATTTTTTACTCCGAGAGGTTCCCGTAGGAAGAGATGCCGATTTTAGTCGCCAGAGATTTGAGGAAATTTACCAAGCGCATTTGGCAAACGGAATTGGAAATTTGTCATCTCGAGTTCATAAATTGTGCGAACGAAATTCGGTAGAGCCGTTGCATGCAACGGCTCTACGCGACGATTTCACCCAAATAATCGCTAAAACCGAAAAAACCGTAACAGAAAAAATGGACGCATTTCTCATTCACGAAGCCATTCAAGAACTCTTTTTAGTGGTAGATTTTTGTGATAAACGCATGGACGAAGAAAAACCATGGCTTGCCAATGAAGATGGAACCGTAAAAATGGAACTTATGAAGTCTCTCCTTATTACCCTCCGATGGTTTGCAATGGAATTGGAACCCTTTTTGACCAATACGGCACAAAAAATGAAAAATATGTTTGGGGATAACGGGGAACCGTTGGGTGAAGGGCAAATGCTGTTTCCGAGGTTAGAGAAACTGGCGTAATGTATGCCCCATATCACCTTTCCCGTTGGCATTTCAATTGGTGAAAACTTTCTTCCCATTCATTTTTTCTTTGAAGTGCTCGCGTTTTATTTGGGGATTTCGTATTATTATCATTTACGCGCATCTCAAAAAGATCATTTTTCTGAATCGCAAAGACTCACGCTCCTCGTTTCAGCGTGTATCGGAGCACTTTTGGGCTCTCGTCTTTTAGCGGCACTAGAACACTACCAGTTTTTAGTAGAGCATTTTTCGTGGTTTTCTCTCACCCAATCTAAAACCATTGTGGGCGGCATTATTGGCGGGTGGATTGGTATTGAAACGGCAAAAAAATTTATGAAGATTACCACCTCCAGCGGTGACCTTTTCACTTTTCCGCTTATTTTTGCTATTATAGTGGGAAGAATTGGCTGTGCACTTACCGGTGTGTCGGATGGAACCGCGGGAGATCCATCCGATTTGCCCTGGGCGTTTGACCAAGGCGATGGAATTGCACGGCACCCAACCGCACTGTACGAAATTTTATTCCTCGGTATTTTTTGGGCTATTTTATTACTTTTAAAACAAAAATTTTCGCTCCAAAATGGAGATCTTTTTAAATTTTTTATGGTGGGCTACTCCCTGTGGAGAGTTCTCGTAGAATTTATAAAACCTGTTGATAGTCTTATTTTTGGATTATCCGCCATCCAAATTGCCTGCGTTTTTGTTCTTCTATATTATGTATGGGTTTTCATAAAACGATTTTATCCCCCTTTATGCCCGCACAAAGACCATACACCTACTATGACCTAACCATTAGCCTTTGCCCTACTTGTTTAAAACGGGTATATGGGAAAATTGTTTTTGAGAATGACAAAGTGTTTATGCTCAAACACTGCAAAGAGCATGGGAGTTTTAAAGTGCTGATAGCCACAGATATTGAGTACTACAAAAAATGCCGACAATACGCCAAAAAAAGCGAAATGCCCTGCAAATTTAAAACCAAAGTGAAATACGGATGCCCGTATGATTGTGGGCTTTGTGAAGACCACGAGCAGCATTCGTGCTCTTCGGTCATCGAAGTGACTGATCGGTGTAATTTGAAATGTCCCACTTGTTATGCGTCTTCTTCTCCTACTTGTGGCGAACACCGCACGCTAGAAGAAATTGAGAAAATGTTTGATATTATGGTAGAAAGCGAAGGCGAACCGGATGTCGTGCAGATCAGCGGAGGAGAGCCCACTATTCATCCTGATTTTTTTGCCATTTTAGATATGGCGAAAACCAAACCTATTAAACACCTCCTGTTAAACACCAATGGCGTGCGCATTGCCACCGAAGAAGGTTTTGCAGAACGCCTTGCAACCTATATGCCCCAATTTGAGATTTATCTTCAGTGGGATAGCTTACGACCCGAAGTGCTGAAAAAATTTCGGGGAGCGGATCTTTCCGAAATCCGCAAAAAAGCGTTGGAAAAACTCAATGCCCTCAATCTCTCAACCACTCTGGTGGTGGTGGTACAAAAAGGCGCAAATGACGATGAGCTAGGGGAAATTGTTGAATTTGCAATGCAGCAGCCCTGCGTTCGAGGGATTACTTTTCAACCGGTACAATTTGCCGGAAGAAATGAAGACAGTACACCAGAAGACCGCATTACACCCACAGAAGTACGCCAGAAAATTATTGCGCAACAGAGCGTTTTTACTGCAAATGACCTTATTCCTGTTCCGTGCAACCCCGACACCCTCACAATGGCGTACGGGCTAAAAATCGGAGGATCTGTTCATGCACTTACAAGGTATATTGATCCGACCAAACTTTTGGAGGCATCCAAAAATACCATTGTGTTTGAGAGGGATGAACAGCTGAAAAAAAAGCTTATTGAACTGTTTTCTACGGGAAACTCTCCCGAAAGCTCATCCAAGATTTTTGGCAGTATGCTGTGCTGTTTGCCCAAAATAGTGGCACCAAAAAACCTCAAATACGACAATATTTTCCGCATTCTTATTATGCACTTTCAAGACGCATACGATTTTGATGTGCGGGCGATTAAAAAGTCCTGCGTGCATATTGTGCATAAAGACGGGCGCATTATTCCTTTTGAAACCATGAACCTCTTCTACCGCAACAACGAAGATCTCCTCAAAACGCTCCAAAGAGAAGATGAGTCTTTTACTTTTTAACACTTTTTTATGACAGATTTTGCAGAAGCAATGCAAGACATTCCACATACCCCAGAGATATCCGAAGAATCTTCTCCCCTAAAAAAAGAGAAAAAATTTCTTTGGAGGTTTTTTCAGTACTATTTTTTCGGCAGTATTGCCATGTATTTCTGTTTATATGCGAGGGTCTTCTCCGGTGATTTCGAAATTATTCTCATTTTTGCTCCCTTTGTAATCCCAACACTCGTTTCCATTTTTTACTTTTTTCGCGCCATTTACCTCTTGCTGGATCAGAATTTAGAAGCGTTTAAATTTGCGCTACTGGTTATGATTATAAGCGCACTTATTGGGGCGGGCGTATGTGCTGGGAATATACAATTTTTGAGCTTTTAAGCCTCTCTTACATAACCTTTTGTGATGAATATATGAAAGACTTTGCAGAAGCAATGCAAGACATTGCCCAACAACCAGAGGTGAATGAAGAAAATGCATCACTCACAAAAGAGAAAAAATTGATGGGAAATATTTTAAAGTGCTATGGCCTATTTGTTGTGCTTTTTTGGGTATTATCTCCTGAGATTAATACTACTTACTTTCCACCAGTCGGGATCGCTTCATTCAGCCTTCCTTGTTTAGTTTCTGTTATTTATTTTTTTCGTATTGTATACTGCTTATTTCAAAAAAACTGGGAATCTTTTAAATTTTCAATCCTTATTTTTTTTATGGGACTTATTATTGGCGCGGGAGTATGTTACGGAAATTTAACTTTTTTGGGGTAGGTGCTCCGCTAAAATGTACCATAAATTATTCTCAAAACCGCTGTCACTTAATCTCCATGAACTCCAAAAAAATTCCTTGACTCTCGCCCTATAAAAGGCGTAAAAATACCCCCTTTTTTTGAATTTTATGACCAAAGAAAGCCGACTATTACACAGATTTGTAAATGTTCCTCAATCAACTGCTACAGGGCATTCTCATTTAAATAAGATTCAGAGTGGGACAGGGGATCTCACTGATACTCGAAATAAAGAGACCAATGCAAATTGGGACAAAGGGCTTACTGAAGGACTCGCAACGAGTGGAGGACTGTATATGCCAGAAGAAATTCAAACTCTTCCAGATGGTTTTATTGCGGAAACCCTTCCAACCCTCAATACCGCACAAATTGCCGCGGCGCTTTTGCGTCAGTTTATCCCCCGAGAAGCAATTGATGATGCCACTCTTTCTTCCTTTACCGAACAGGCACTAGGCTTTGGAATCCCTCTGGAAGATATTACCAAGATGTTTAGCGAAGGAGAAAGTCCAGACAAGGTTTTTGTGGCGTGGCTAGACAGAGGGAAAACGGCGAGTTTTAAAGATTTTGCGGCGCAAACCATTGGACAGCTTATGGAATGGTGGTGCGAAAAAAATCAAACTCCAAAAAATATCGTCGTGGCCACTTCTGGAGATACTGGAGTAGCTATTGCTCGAGCATTTGCCGGATCAAAATGGGTTACGGTTACAGTACTATATCCAGCAGATGGAGTTGCCGCACCGCAAGAAGCACAAATGATTGAGGTGGCACAAAAATATAAAAATATTCAGTGCTTGCCCTGTGCGGGAACATTTGACGATGCCCAAGCACGGGCAAAAATTTTGCAACAAGCCCGAGATAAAAAAATTACAAAAGAAGAGCAAGAAAATCCCGATGAGAAAACGATTGAAACAGTAGCAGGAGAGATTCAAAAAATGTTGAAAGACACAGTAGGAGAAGAAATTAAACTGAACGAAGCAAAACGACTGGTAACCGAAACAAAAGAACTCGACCTCTCCAGCGCTAATTCTATTAATATTTGGCGTCTCATCCCCCAGATGACGCAATATTTTACGACCTACGCCAATCTCGTCAGGTCAGGACAAATAACCAATGGGCAAAAAATAGTGTTCGTTATTCCTACGGGAAATGTAGGGCATATTACCGCTGGACTTTTTGCCAAAAAATTAGGACTGCCGGTAGAAAAATTCGTGATGGCGACGAATGAAAATAATATGATGCACAACCTGTTAGAAAATGGTGTATTACAGCAGGATGGATTTCATGCGACGGATGCAAATTCAATGGATATTGAAAAGCCGAGTAATTTAGAGCGCATTTTATATTTGGCACAGCAAGAAGCCGATCCAGATGTAACGGTAGACTACGCAGGACTGGCAAAAAAAATGGCAGAACAAGGAGCAATTCAGAATGGAATTGAGGTAAAAGACTTTGGAGTAACCGATGCCATGATGGCGTGGTTACGAGAAAATATTGTTTCTGCGTCCAGTACTGTAGAAGAGAGAAAAACTATTATAAAAGAAACCCACGAAAAAACAGGGGCATTACTGGAATGGCATGGCGCGGCGGGAGCAGTGGCAATACAAAAAGTACAAGAAAATATTAAAGGCTTTGTAACGGTGCTCTTTGAAACTGCCGGAGTAGAAAAAGCAAAACCATGTTCTCTTGAGGAAGCAACCGGTATTCTAGAAATTCCAGAGGAATATAAAAATCCTGCAATGCAAGACGCCATGAATTTTGTTTTGGAAGGATCTGAAAAAAATGACCTTGCAGAAGCAACAAATGCCATGAGAGAAACAGTAGTAAACAGCATTATGGGAATTTTTGACGCTCTTCAAAATATCGCGCAAGAATCAGCAGAGAGAAGGGAATCCCCTCTTTCTCTCTTAAACTCTCTATCCGCCAGTGGATATGCAATAGTTGTGGAAGAACAAGAAAAGATTCCTCAGTTTTCCTTTGCATCCGAAAAGAATATGATGACCTTAAGAGAAAACCTTTTGAACAGGCTTTCTCATAGAGACTATTTGGCATTTATTGAGAGGACAGAGTAAACGCAAATAAGGGGGTTGGGCTGAAATTCTTCATTCAGCCCTTTTTTGGAGTATAAACTCAACACCCAACAAAGATGTATGTACAAAAAAATATAATAAAGGAGATTTGTAAATCCTCATGATTTTTGATTGGAACGAGGTAAAAAATGAGCTTTTAAAGCAAGACCGAAATATTTCTTTTGAGGAGGTGGTTATTGCTCTTCAGGATGAAAAAAAATTCTCTATTGCGAAATACCCTAATCCTGAAAAATATCCGAATCAAAAAATGTACATTCTCTCTCTTCAAGGTTATACCTATATGGTCCCGTTCGTTGATACCGAAAATGTGAGATACATAACAGGCATAATTTCTCCTTTTTCTTGCTCCCTATTTCCTTTTTTGCCACAATAGTTTCCGTGATTCAAAAATTCCCCATTCTTTTTTCGGCGCTTTTTCTCTTACTTTTTGCAGGATGTGGCACTGGAAGTGCTACGCCTTCAGTAGATCCTTCTTTGGCATTTGAAGGAAAAGCGTTTACCATTGGAATTCCCACTAACTGGGAAGTGTTTCCAGATACCGTTTTAGCCGGAAAAGGCGTAGATTTTGGAGCAAGAGACGCCAATGGCTTTGGAAAAATTGAAACGGTTATTGCGGTTACTTCGGAAGATATTCCCAATGGAGCCCCATTAGACCGCTTTACAACTCAATCTCTTGAAAATATCCGAAGACGATCACAGAATTTCCAAAAACAGTCCGAAGAGCCATTGAATTTAGACGGGGTGCCTGCTACGCTGGTCCGGTACACGGATAGAAATGTGGTTGATCTTTCACAACTCCAGTTTTCCAGCATTTTTGCGGTCCATAATGGAAAAGCCTTTGTGGCAGTATTATCTATGGATTACGCCAAAACAGAGAGTGAAAAAACAAAACTGGAAGAAATTCTCAAGTCATTCCGGATAAAGGGGACTAGCCCCTCTCCCTCGTCTTCATAAGAAACACGATGATGAGAAACACTATTCCTGGATTCCCGCCTGCGCGGGAATGACAAAAAAATGGCGATGTGGCCAAGTGGTAAGGCAGGAGCCTGCAAAGCTCCCATTCGGCGGTTCGAATCCGCCCGTCGCCTCCAGATGAAAACAAAAAAAGAGGGCGTATACCCTCTTTTTTTATGCGTCTCCAAGAGAAGAACGGATGTCTAAAAGCGCTTGTATAATAAGCTCTCCTGGGACACTGTGGCACCATTTTTCGTCTTCTTGGAGCACGGTTCCTAAACCAGAAAGGAACACAAAACGCACTGCCCCATTTTCTGTTTTTTTATCCGACTGCATGAGGGTGAGTAACTCCTGAGGATCATGTTTTTTGAGGACAGAAAAATCAAATCCAATACTCCTGATACATTTTAAAATTCGTGTTTCGTCTTCTTCAGAAAGGTATCCTAGAAGTCTCGAAATTCTATTTTCCACCAGTATCCCCAATGCTACCGCGTGCCCATGTGCAATGGAAAAATTGCTGCTGAGTTCTATGGTGTGCCCGATGGTGTGCCCAAAATTAAGAATTGCCCGTTCCCCTTTTTCGGTTTCATCCCGCTCCACCACGCCTTTTTTAATAGTTACCGCGGTTTCCACCATTTTTTGCATCTGTTCTGCATTATTTTGGAGAATGAGCGAGAGATTTTTTTCTGCCCATTCAAACGCCGTTTTATGAGAAGTGAGGAACATTTTAAAAGCTTCCACCACTCCATTTTTTCGTTCCTCTTCGGGAAGCGTTTCCAGCGTTTCCGGATCAATAATAACGGCTTTGGGTTGCCAAAAAGATCCAATAAGATTTTTTCCAAAAGGCGTATCTACGCCCACTTTCCCCCCCACGGACGAATCCACCATTGCCAAAACAGAGGTGGGGATTTGAAAAAACGGCACTCCTCGCAAAAAAATAGAAGCCGTAAACCCCGCAATATCCCCCGTTACACCTCCTCCTACCGCAAGGATAAGAGTGTCTCTTCCATACTTTTTTTCTAAAAGCGCGTAGAGAAGTTTTTGTACCGTCCCCTCATTTTTGTTTTCTTCTCCTGCGGGAAACGAAAAAAGTTCGGCAGCAAACCCTTCATCCAAAAGATTTTGTAAAATATCAGTTCCCCATATCGGAGCAACATGGGAATCTGCTATGACGGCAATGCGAGAAAAATTTCCCATTTTCCGAATAAGCTCGGGAATTTGGGCTCTTCCCCCTTTTGAAATAAAGAGGGAGTAATTTTTAGACTGCGCCGGAAAACACACGGAAATTTCTGTCATACCGTTTCAGAAAGCCACCTCAGAAGCTCTTCTGTTTCCTCCCATCCCATACACGGATCGGTAATAGAAAGCCCTCCCCTATCAATATCCTCCGGAGAAAAACTCTCTGCCTTTTGAGCTCCTGTTTTTAAAAAACTCTCAAACATAAATCCTTTTACTCCTGCTTTTATTTCTGGGAAAAGTTGCATCTGGGAAACCACTTCTCGCACTACTTTCCCCTGTAAAAGAGGATCTTTTCCGGTTGGAAGACGACAATTGTCATGGCTGGTATCTACCACGATGGCGGGGTTTTTAATTTTATTTTTATGGAGGAGTTCCAATGCCAACAAAATATCTTCGGTATAGTAGTTCGGACGATCCATACCTCCTCGTAAAACAAGATGCGCGTATGGATTTCCGAGCGTTTCAATTTGCTGTCCTTCAAAAACAGTGTGGTGTTGATGCTGCGCTGCAATAATACCATTTACTCCAATTTCAAGCGATCCACTGGTAGGATTTTTCATCCCCACGGCACAATCAACCATGGAGGCAAAAATGCGGTGTTCTTGGTCTTCTGTACTTCTGGCGCCAATTGCAACCCAAGAGAGGAGTTCCAAAAAACCCTTGGCATTACTGGTAAACAGCGCTTCATCAGCAATAGGAAGCCCCGCTTCAATAACATTCACCATGAGTTCTCGACAATAAAATGCGCCCGCAGCAATATCTGGTTTTTCGTATGGATCGGGCTGATTTACCGGCCCTGTCCATCCTTTTGTGGTTCTTGGTTTTTGGATATACACCCTCATGACGATTTTGAGCTTAGAAGACAGTTCTTTTGCCAAAGGAACAAGACGATGTGCGTATTCGAGAGTCGCATCAAATGGCCACGCACTGCAAGGCCCCATAATAACCAAAAGTCTATCATCTTTTCCGGAGAGGATATTTTTTACTTCTTCTTGGTCTCTTTTCACCTGTTCTTCTGCTTTTGTTGAAAGTGGAAAACGCGCAATAATTTCGTCATTGCTAGGAATGCGTTGGATAGGAGTGTATTGCATAGGGGAAAATGAGAGGGGAATGTTAAAAAAATGACTTATGAATGGCCGCAATAGCGGTTTTTATTTCCTCTTCATGAATAATCGCCGAGACATTGAGCTCCGTAGCTCCCTGAGAAATCATTTTTACACTAATCCCAGCATCCCCAAGCGCTGTAAAAATTCGTCCCGCTACTCCAGGAGTTCCTGCCATTTCAGAACCAATAACAGACAAAATGGCTTCATTCTTTTTTTCTTCTACCTTAGCAAACCCAGAGAGGGCTTTTATAGCTCTCTCCAAATGGGGTTTTGTTCCCTCTACGGTTACGGAAACAGTCGCCTCGGAGGTAGAAATGAGGTCAATAGAGATTTCGTAATCGGAAAAAATCTTAAAAATTTTCTCCATAAATCCATGCCCAGACATTTCAAAAGAGTGCATGGTAATAACCGTTATCCCTTTTTTTGCCGTTACCGATTTAAAAGCTCGTGCCGTTTTTTTCCCCGCTGCAGTAATGCAAGTTCCGGAATTTTCGGGATTGAGAGTATTTTTAATACGCACCGGGATACTATTTTGAACCGCTGGCCAAATGGTTTGCGGGTGAATAACCTTTGCTCCAAAATTCGCAAGCTCTGAGGCTTCCTCAAAGGAAAGAGTATCGAGTGAAATGGCATCCGACACAATACGAGGATCTGCAGAAAGAATACCATTCACATCGGTCCAAATTTGAATTTCTTCCGCATTACAAGCGCTTCCCACTAAAGATGCAGTAAAATCAGAATATCCTCGCCCCACTGCTCCCACAATTCCTCCCGGGATGCGTCCAAAAAACCCAGTAATAACGGGTAGTTTTCCTGCGAGGAGGAGCGGTTCTATGCGATTTTTAAGTGCTTCTTTTACTTTCTCAAAAAAATCTCTATTCACCGTTTTGTTCTCCTCCGGAACAATATTTTCTAAGTCCACAAACTCGCTTTGTACCCCACGGTCTTGCAGATGCATTGCCAAAAGGTACGCCGAAAGAATTTCCCCCACAGAAACGATTTGGTCATACGAACGAGGGGAAATTTCCTGAATAACAGTAATCGCTTCTAAAAATTCGTAAAGTTTTTCTATTTGAAATGCAATAAACCCGCGCGCTTCCGATTGGAGATCAATATTTTTTACCAGGGTTTCAATGGCCGTAAAATGTTTTTCAGTAATAGTATGGAGAATGGTTTTTACCGCTTCCATTTTCTCCTCCTTGGCATTTTTCCCGGCAGAAATAAGGAGATCTGTAACACCCGACATGGCGGAAACCACTACGGATTTAACCTCTGTATTACGGGTTAAAATATCTGCCACGACAGTAATATTTTCTGCCGAGCCCATGGAGGTCCCTCCGAATTTGTAGGAAAACATAGAAAAAAAATTAATCGTGTTCTATTCTTCCTTATTTTTTGGTGTTCTTCAAACTTTTCCCGCCAGTTCCTGCACTTTTTTTACACGGTTTTCGGATTTAAGAATTTCTGTGCCAATCAGCACGGCATCAGCAGTGCACGCATATTGGTGAATATCTTCTGCCGTTTTAAGCCCACTTTCTGCCACAAAAATATAGTTTTTACGAGTATCATCACTGCCCTTAAGAAGGTGGTGAGCCAGAACTTTTCCAAAATGTGTGGGATCGACCGATAAATCTCGAAAATCCCGATTATTAATGCCAATAATTTTCGCCGTCGTTTTTTCCAATATTTCTTGCAACTCCTCTGTGGTATGCACTTCCACCAGGGCATCTATTCCTAACTTCTCACAAAGCTCTAAAAATTCTTTAATTTTTGCCGTGGTCAAAATACTCTTCATAAGAAGCACGGCATTAGCACCCTCTTCCACTGCTTCGTAAATTTGGGAGTCGTGCACAATAAAATCTTTCCGAAGGAGCGGGAGATGCGTTGCACTTCTGGCTTTTTTAAGATTTTCCAGACTTGCTCCAAAAAATGCCGAGTCGGTGAGCACGGAAATAGCAGAGGCGCCGTTTTCGGTATACAGCCTTGCGAGGTCTTCTACCGTATCTGTTTCCCGAAAAAGTTTCCCTTGAGAAGGAGATGCAGGTTTAATTTCGGCTATTAGATGGGGTGTTTGAGATAGACCCTTTTTTGGCTTTAAAAGAGCATTATAAAAGGCGCGGGGGGTTGTAGGGGCGCGAGTTGTCGCGTCCGTTTTTTTGTAATCCGAAATTGTTTTCCATTTTTCTTTCACAATGCGGTGCAATATTTTTTGTGTTTTTGTAGAGCCGTTGCATGCAACGGTTCTACAAAAACAATTCTCCATTTCTTCTTCTGGCGCATTTAACCCCGTAAAAATCTCAAATTGCGCCATGCCCTGGTACAAAAACATTTTTTCTCCGCTGATAATTTTTGCACCGGCCGATTCTGCTTCTCGTAAAAATCTTGTTTTTTGGGGCGTATATACAATATCAAGCGCCGTGTGGTGGTCATTCCAAAAGGTTTTTGGGATGGGACTTTCGTTTTCATATGCACCAGTCATTCCGAGAGAGGTGGTATTGATGACGAGGTCAATGGTTTTTGGGTTTTGTAGAGACGCATTGCAATGCGTCTCTACGGTTTTAAATTCTTCTGCTAATTTTTGCGCCTTTTCCACCGTTCTATTCCAGAGAAAAATTTGAGAAACCCCTGCATTTTCCAACGCGTATAAAATGGCTCTCGTGGCTCCTCCAGCGCCTAAAACCAGAGCAGTTTTTCCACGGATTTCAAACTTTTCCGTCAGAGATTTTAAAAACCCCGTTCCGTCGGTATTGTCCCCCACCAATTTTCCATTGCGCCAAAAAATGGTATTTACGGCACCTATTTTTTGGGCAGCCGGATTCAGTGTATCGAGATATTTTATGACCACTTCTTTATGGGGAACGCTGACAGAAAGCCCAGAAATTTCTCCGGACATTACTCGTTTTGCAAAAAATTCGTCTAAATTTTCAGGAGCAATTTCAAACCGTTCGTATTTCCCCGGGAAACCCCACGCCAAAAACCCAGCCGTATGAAGCGCCGGGGAAAGGGAATGCGATGCCGGGTAGGCGAGAATGCCGAAACGCTGAAAAGAGGAGGGGTGGGGCATAAAAAAAGAAATTTTTGAGGACGAAATTTGCCAGAATACAGAAAAATGACGGTGTAAAAAAGAAAAACATCTCCCCCAGAATATGGAAAAAATCATTTTTTTACAATCTTCCATCTCACTTTCTTCCTTTTTCTTGTTTTCCGCATTTTCTTTCGGCACCATAAAAAAAGAACGGATACTTTTGCCCCTCTGTTTATGTCCCAAAATCTCGTAATTGTGGAGTCTCCTGCGAAAGCCAAGACCATTGAAAAATTCTTGGGAAAAGAATTTACGGTAAAATCGAGTTTTGGGCATATTCGAGATTTGCCAAAAAGTGGTATGGGAATTGACTTAGAGGGGGATTTTTCACCTACTTATGAAATTTCTGCTGGGAAAAATAAAGTAGTGGCAGAACTGAAAAAAGCGGCAAAAGAAGCCACCACTGTCTGGCTCGCCTCCGATGAGGACCGCGAAGGAGAAGCTATTTCATGGCATTTGGCAGAAGTTTTAAAACTCAAACCCGAAAATACCAAACGCATTGTGTTCCATGAAATCACCAAAACCGCTATTGAAGCGGCGATTCAAAATCCGCGGAGTGTGGACCAACACCTGGTGGACGCACAACAGGCCCGGCGCGTATTAGACCGATTAGTGGGGTACGAGCTTTCCCCTGTATTGTGGCGAAAAATTCGGGCAGGGCTTTCTGCTGGACGCGTACAAAGCGTGGCAGTAAGACTTATTGTCGAGAGAGAAAAAGAAATTGAGGCGTTTAATTCCTCCTCTCTTTTTGCCGTAAAAGCAGAATTTATAACCCCAGAAGGGAAGAGTTTTTTTGCGGAATGCAGTGAGAAATTTCAAAACGAAGCCAGCGCAAAAGCCTTTTTAGAAACCGCATTAACGGGCGAATACACCATAAAGAGTGTGGAGAAAAAACCAGCAAAACGGTCTCCCGCGCCTCCATTTACCACTTCTACCCTCCAGCAAGAAGCCGCACGAAAACTGGGATTTTCCGTAAAAAAAACCATGATGGTGGCGCAAAAATTATACGAATCGGGAAAAATTACCTATATGCGAACCGACTCGTTTAATCTCTCTAGCATGGCTTTGGGGGCGGCAAAAGAATACATTATCAAAAAATACGGAGAAAATTTTTCGCATTTCAGAACCTACACCACCAAAACCAAAGGCGCGCAAGAAGCGCATGAAGCCATTCGTCCTACCAATCTTTCCCAAGAAATGGCGGGGAATGAAAAAGACGAAGAACGGCTATACTCCCTGATATGGAAACGAACCATTGCTTCCCAAATGAGCGATGCGCAATTTGAGCGCACCACAGCAGTTATTTCTGCCAAAAGTGTTCCGCATGAATTTTTGGCAAAGGGCGAAGTGATCACCTTTAGTGGATTTTTGGAGGTGTATCTCGAAGGAAAAGATGATGAAGAAGAGGGAGAGGAAGGAATGCTTCCCGCACTTAAAAATGGAGATAAGGCAGATCTTGGGAATCTCCAGGCAAAACAATCGTTTGCCCGTCCACCAGCGCGGTACAGTGAAGCAGCATTGGTAAAAAAACTAGAAGAAATGGGAATTGGACGACCTTCTACTTATGCGCCCACTATTTCCACCGTACAAGACCGCGGATATATTGAAAAAGGCGTTTCGGAAGGGGAAGAACGAAAAATCATCATTCTCTCCGCAAAACCCCTTTCTCCGGTGGTGAAGAGAGAAGAAAAAACAGAAAAAACAGGATCAGAAAAAGGAAAGTTAGTGCCCACTCCCATTGGGCGCGTGGTAACCGATTTTTTGGTAGAGCATTTTGCGGATATTGTGGATTACGGATTTACGGCAAAAGTAGAGGAAGAATTTGACACGATTGCGGAAGGAAAAACGAAATGGAATGCGATGATTAAATCTTTTTACGGCGATTTTCGGAAAAATATCGAAGAAAAGATGGGAAGTGTTTCTCGTGCAGATGCCATTCAGGAGCGCGTTTTAGGAACAGATCCCAAGAGTGGAAAACCCGTTTCTGCGCGGATGGGGCGATTTGGTCCGTATATTCAAATTGGAACCAAAGATGATGAAGAAAAGCCATTATTTGCGTCTCTTCGCCCGGGACAAAATGGAGATAAAATTACTCTGGAAGACGCTTTGGAGCTCTTTAAACTCCCAAGAAATTTGGGAAAAACCGCGGAAGGAGAAGAGATTCTCACCAATTTTGGGCGATTTGGTCCGTATATAAAAATTGGATCTCTGTTTGTGTCTATCAAAAAAGATCCCATGGAAATTACGCTAGAAGAGGCTTTGGAAGCGATTGTTGCCAAAAAACAGGCGGAAATTGAAAAGCACATTAAAACATTTGCCGGAACGGATATTCAAATTTTAAAAGGTCGGTGGGGACCATATATTTCAGACGGAAACAAGAACGCCAAAATTCCAAAAGAACGGCAAGAACATCCAGAAACCCTCACCCAAGAAGAGTGTGAAGCGCTGCTTAAAACTGCACCGGTGAAAAAGGGTGGTTGGGGAAAAAAGAAAGCCGTTCCCGCAAAAATAACGGCAACAAAAACCAGCGTAAAAAAGCCAGCAGCCAAGAAAACGGCGGTAAAAAAGGCACCGGTGAAAAAGAAAGCATAAAAATTGGAGAGGAATCCAATTCTCGCACTCCATCTTAAAAAAAGTCGACAAAACTCAAAGACATTCAATAATCCGTCATTGCGAGGAGGCACGACGAAGCAATCTATCCACCAGATAAGGAGTGAAAAATTATTGATTGCTTCGTTCCTCGAGAGTGACAGGAACACCCCTTTTTCAGAAATTTTCTAAAAAACTATTCTCTCGTATCCTGCCCCTATGACCACCTCTCGCGTAGATTTCTCCGGCCTTTCTCGGTCAGACCTCGACGACGCCAATGCGTCTGAGTACACCAAGAATTTTTCTAAAGGGCTTTCTGAAGCCCTGATTCGTAAAATTTCTGCGGATAAACATGAGCCAAAATGGCTTTTGGAACACAGACTCGAATCATTAAAAATTTTTTTAGAAATGCCAAACCCCTCTTGGGGACCGTCTTTAAAAACGCTCCATTTTGAAGAAATTTGTTTTTATGCCATTGCCTCCGATAAAAAAAATGCGAAATCGTGGGATGATGTAGACCCCGCCATTAAACGCACTTTTGAAAAACTCAAAATTCCAGAAGCAGAACGAAGTGTTTTAGCGGGAGTGGGAGCGCAATATGAAAGCGAAACCGTGTACCATTCTTTAAAAGAAGAATGGGAAAACCTGGGGGTTATTTTTTTGGATTTTGATGAAGCGGTAAAAACGCAAGAAGCGCTGGTAAAAAAATATTTCATGAAATGCGTTTCCAATAAAGACCATAAGTATTCGGCACTCCATGGTGCGGTATTTTCTGGAGGAACCTTTTTGTTTGTTCCTCAAGGCGTGCATATTTCTGACCCTCTTCAGGCGTACTTTAGAATGAATGCTGCAGGAATGGGACAATTTGAACACACCCTCATTATTATCGAAGATGGCGCTCAGGCGCAGTACATAGAAGGCTGTAGCGCTCCCAAGTACGGAGAAAATGCGCTTCATGCCGGATGTGTAGAAGTATTTGTGGGAAAAAATGCAAGTTTTCGGTATTCATCCGTAGAAAACTGGTCCCACGATACCTACAACCTGAATACCAAGCGCGCTATTGTGGCAGAAGACGGAAAAATGGAATGGGTAGGGGGGAATATGGGATCAGCAGTAACCATGCTGTACCCGGCAACCATTTTGGCAGGAAACCGGTCACAAGCGCAGCATTTGGGAATAGCCGTCGCTTCAGGAGCGCAAAACCAAGATACCGGTGCAAAAATTACAATTCTCGGAAAAGACTGCAAAGCGAGTGTTATCGCCAAAAGCATTTCAAAGGATTCCGGAATTTCTACCTATCGGGGAATGGTGGACATTAAAAAAACGGCAGACAGAGCAGTGGTAAATGTGCAGTGTGATGCGTTGCTTTTTGATCGGTCTATTAGTGATACGCTTCCCCTTATGAAAGTTGCCAACGACAGTGCCAGCGTAACGCACGAAGCAAGTGCTGGACGCATTTCCGAAGAAGTGCTCTTCTTTTTAGAGTCTCGAGGACTTTCGGAAGAAGGCGCAAAAGGCATTATTGTGAATGGGTTTTTGGAGGATATCGTGAAAACCCTTCCCCTAGAATACGCGGTGGAGCTAAATAGGCTTATTGAACTGGAGATGGAGGGCAGTATTGGATAACGCTTATTTATACTGCATCTTCACTCCCATTGCGTGCGAAAATGATGCCTGCAACGGAGAAACCGTACCGGAGACCGTCATTAAGAATTCGTCCCAAGGACTTAATGGAGCCCTAAATTCTACCAGCTGCACAGAAGTTTTCATTTCGGCTCGCAAGTTTACCAGCAAATCTCCCAATGAGGTGACGGTTTTATCGACGAGCTTGTTTTTTTCTCCCTGCGTTCCCGAATAAATCCGCCCGTCGGCAAGGGTTTTTACCGTTTCCAATGGAAGATGTCGTCCATCGGCCACTCGCTGTAAAAACTTTTGGTATGACTCATCCACCAACGCCTGAAAAACCTTTTGCTCTTCATCGGTCATAGCTCTAAAAGGGCTTCCCATATCTTTTAACGCACCCGATTTAACCGTTTGCATTTGGATTCCTACTTTTTCGAGGAGTCCTTGAATATGAGGAGAATCGATACGCACTCCAATATTTCCGAGCAGCGTTTCCGGATACGCATAAATTTTAGATGCAGGCGTAGAAATATAATATCCTCCGCTGGCAGCCATGTTTTCCATGAGCACATAAACGGGCTTTTTCTCTTTGTTAATGCGGTCAATGGTAGTAGTAATTCGCTCTGATGCACCCACTTCTCCACCGGGGGAATCCACACGAAGGACAATAGCCGCAATATCCGCATCATCCGCCGCAGAAGCCAGGAGTTTTATGAGCTCTGGCGCAATAATCATCCCGGTTGCCATAGCAGGAGGGATTTCCTGATCCGTAATTTCCCCCTTAGCGGAGATGAAGGCAATATGCTTCGCATTTGCATCCGTATCCACTTCTCGAAAATATTCGTCAATTGCTGTTTTTTCGTATGGCGTAGGACTTTTTGCCTGTTTTTCCATTTCAGCACTTCCGGCAATGGCTCCAATAATGGCAAATACAAAAAAGACTTTTATAACGCCCCACGCAATGGTTCCAATATTTTCCCAAAGGGGTTTTTTAATGGTCACCTCCAGTACTTGTGGAGCAGGAGCATCAGGAATTTCTGAATTTTTGGGAATAGAAAACATAAGCAAGAAAAAATCATCCCCATGGTACCAAGAGGAGGGAGAGAAAGAAATGGAGATTTTGAAAGACTCCGAATACTATGAAAAAGTTATTTTAGTCCTAGTCTTTTTTTCGTCCCGAAAGCGTCCGCGCCAGATGGGAAATAAAAGGAATTTCTAAATAATTTCCGTTCCACGCCGTCCACATGGCAAAAAACACGAGTCCAAAAAAGAAGAGGTAAAGAATCCAAAAAATCACCACAAAAAGAGTGAGGATTCCTAATAAGAAATAAACGGGAAGCGAAACAAGAAAAATGGCGAGCAGTGCAAACCCTTGCCAAGCATGGTATTGCACAAAACGGGAATCTTTTCGGGAAGAGAGGGTAAAAAAGCACAAAAATGGAATATACGAAATGGCTCCAAACATGCGTTCATCATCTTCAATACTGTTTTCTTCGGGCAAACTTTCGTCAATTTCTCGCGGAGTGGAAGTGGAAACACCCACCATGTTTACAGACTTTGCTACCGGTTTTACTAAGGGGGCAGGCTCTTCTTTTTTTTCAGGAGAAGTACCCTCTGGCGCAGACACAACAGGAGCCTCTTTGAGAAGCACTGCTGGTTTTTTCCCAGTAATCACAAAACTCACCGCTCCCTTTAATTTTTCAGAAAGGGTTGGTTTTGGCTTTTCTACAGGGATTTCCACCAAAAGAGGGTCTGAGACTGGTTGAGCTGGAGTCTCCAACTCTGCCAAGAGTTTTTTTGCGGTATGCTCTGGAAAAAGTTTGAGGATTTGCGCGCATCCCGCCTTGGCTTCTGCTATTTTGCCGGTTGTTGCCCAGGTTTCTACCTTTTCCCACGCCTGTTCCACCGTCATCCCATTTTGCTCTAAAAACTGCTCTTCTGGGGTCATACCAAAAAAATAAAATTGCACCCAGTATGCCATACTTTTTATCAAATTTCAATGCCTGAGCCGTTTTTACAGCGAAAAAAGCCGTTTCGCGTTCTCCACCAAAACTTCTGCACATTTTTGTACCGGCAGATTTTTAATATCAGCAATGCACTCCACCACTTCGGTCATGTACGCCGATTCATTTCTTTTACCGCGGTATGATTGGGGTGCTAGATACGGCGCATCGGTTTCCGTTACTAAAAATTCCAGGGGTGTTTTTTGGACTGCTTCGCGGATATGGTCGTTTTTTTTGTAGGTGAGTGTTCCTCCAATTCCCAAAAAATAGCTAAGTTCTTGCGTTGCAAATTCGGAAAAAGAGGAGTCTTCGCAAAAACAGTGAAATACTCCTCTTTTGGGAAGTTCCGTTTTATAAAGCCGAAAGAACTGGAGGGTTTCTTCTTTGGCATTGCGGGTATGAATCACCAAGGTTTTATTATACTCCCTCGCAAAATGAATATGTTCCAGAAGTGAGGCCTCCTGAAGCGCGCGCAATTCGGGCGTATCGGCATGAAAAAAATCAAATCCTGTTTCTCCAAGCGCAACAATTTTTTGCGGATATTTTTTTAGGAGTGCTTCCAAATCCTCCAATGCTTTTGGCAATTCAGAAAGGGGGAGCACGGAGCACGGATGGATTCCTACACTGGCCCACATATTTTCATATAAAAGCGCCAAATCCACGGCGCGCTGGGAAGAAGCAAGATCACAACCGATTTGGATTTTGCCCACCACTCCGGCATTTTTTCCACGGGTCATCATTTCCTCTCGGTCTTCGTCAAAACCCTCAAAAGAGTCGTGGGTATGGGTATCAAAAAGGGTCATAGAAAAAGAAAAACGAGAAAATATTATTTTACCAAAAAACTCTTATCCTCTAAAAACTCTCCAGAAAAAAGAACAGGATTTGCGGAGACTAAAGGAGCTCCGACTTCCGAGAGTACTGAGGCGGTAAGATTTTGTTCCCGCATTCCCGGCTGAGATACCGCCGTAAATTCTAGCCCTTTTGAAAATACTTTTTCAGGAAGCGTGTAGGAAATATTAATCTCTTCGGATTTTCCTGCCGAAACCTTGGGAAAGAAAAAGGAAACTTCGGTATATGTGGGAAACGGAGTGGTTTTTATAGTTCCAGAAAATATCCCACTGGCGCTGGTAATCGTGATTTTAGGTGGCAAAAAAACACGCATAAATACGGCATTATCCCCTTTCCCTAAAATTTTTTCCAAATCCTCATTTCCCACTGTTGCGGAAGTTCCAAACTCTGAAAACAATTGTGCAAAGAGGGCATTGTCTGTTTCTCCCCAGGTATGCGTTCTTTTAATTTTTAAAACCGAGGAAAGCGTCCCATCCCCTGCAATAATATTGGTGTGGTCAATATTTTGGCTTATATATCCGTCACTTTTGTTGGCACCCATATTAGTGGCCGCTATCGCAAAAAAATCTTTTACGGCACCAGTAGTACGGGGTAAAAAGGAGTTTTCCGCCTCTCCCGTAATATGGAAGTCCTCAAAAAGACTTTGCACAGGCGTTTGAGATGACCATGCCAAAAGATGTTTTTGGGAAATGAGTTTTAAAAGCCGTGCTATATCCGACACAGAAATATTTTTTAAAACTTTTTGTGCCAGCTCTGGCGCGAGTTTCCCCAAAAATTCTTTCGGAGAAGTCCCATCGAATCCTTTCCCTAAAAATTTCCCTTCTACCAGGTACATAATGGTAAAAATAGCATTTTCTGGGGTAATAGAAATATTTTCACCCACGGTTACCGGTCCTGCCACCGAAAGTGCCCACTCTAAAAACCGCTCATCTCCGGTAATAACCGTGTCTACTTTTACCCCACTTTCTTGCTCATAAAACCATTTTATGCGCTGGGCAGAAGTTGGGAAATGGAGCGAATAATTCGCATCGCGCAAAAAAAGTCGATTGGTAATGGCAGAAAATTCTTCAGGTGGAGGAATCGTCATTTTCAGCTGCTTATCGAGGTCATATACATCCTGAAAATGGAAATCTTTGAGAGCCCCATTTTGGATGGTTGCAACACCTACAGACCCAATAAATCCCCCCGTTGCGCGAATTTCACGGGTATTTTGAAAAACGAACAAAATGGTATGGGGCGTGTTTCCTATTCCAAAAAATTCTTCAATCCCCAGTTTGTTATTGTTAAGAATATCCGCAAAAGAAAGAGCAAGAGGAAGACCGGTATGAAGAGCCTCTGGAGCTTTTGGAATACCAGCAAATGCGGTATTGGCGATTTGCAAATGCGCCATCATCTGGGGCAATGCGCGGTAAAAATCAGGAATAAGAACGGCGAAATTGGGGGTCGGAGAAACGGGAGGAAGCAATTCTTCATGACGCAGCAAAAAATCGTTGCTCTCTTGTAAAAAGGCAACCAAGGCTTTTCCTCCTTTATTCGCCTGTTCCCCCTGAAAAAGAGAAGAATCTTTGGGAACCGAAACTATGCCCTGGAGGAGTTGTGGAGCAAAAAAAAACTCGCCGAATGAGAGAGACTTTGTAATTCAGTTAAAAATCCACCCGCTTCTGCTGGATTTTTGGGAAGCGTAGTAGACATCTCTTTTGCCGTTTCTTGGATTTGTGCGTAAGTAAGAATAACCGTATTAGTGGCTCCGGTAAGGAGCAATGACCCGAGAAAAACAATCCCGAGGGAGAGCATATTGCGGATATTGCGAAAAAATATCCGTTTTTCGGAGAGCTGACGAATTTCTGGCTGGCGAAGAAATTCTTGTTCCATACCAATAATGCGCTTGGTTTTCGCGATTTGGAGATCAGGAGAGAGATCAGCGGGAGAACTTTCGGGAAGGCGTTTGGTAGTAAACGGAAGAATGGGATGCGAAGCATCTTCAATCGGAACATCAAACGGAGCAGGAGCAGAAACTTCGGCTTTTGTGGCTTTTATACGAGAAAAGCCCTCCTCTCGCAATGGAGAAAAGAGGGCAGAAAGCGAAATAAGATGCGGAGAATATGCTTTTCCCTTTGGCAAAGCGTTCGGAATAAGAATGCAATTTCCGAATGGAGAAGGCTCATTGCGCGAAAGAAACATATCCAAAGGGCGCATGGAACGAGCGAAAGATTATCCTCGAAGACCCAACTTTTCAATAAGGGCACCGTACTGCTCTGGAGATTTCTTTTTGAAATTGGTAAGAAGTTTTCGTCGTTTTGCAACCATTTGCAAAAGCCCTCTACGAGAATGCTTGTCTTTCGGGTGCATTTTTAAGTGATCGGTGAGCTGAGAAATTTTCTTGGTAAAAATTGCGATTTGAACAGAAAAAGATCCCGTGTCTTTGGTGTGTGATTGGTGTTCACCAATAACCAACTTTTTTTCGTCTCGTTTCATAGAAAAGGGGTTAAAGTCGAGACTTTTGAGCCAATCCTTTCCGAGAAAAAAGGGAGCCCTCATGTCCGTGTGGGGGGAGCGTACAAAAGAAAAATCCAAAAATCAAGAGGGCTCTTATTTTTGTTCTTTCCGAAACAGGAAAATTCTTTTTTTGGGGATAGAAAGAGAATAGGAATGGTTTTGAGTGAGAAAGTCCCGTCATTGCGAGGAGGCACGACGAAGCAATCCATATTCGGCAAGAGATTGCTTCGTTCCGGACATCAAGGGGGATTTTTTCAGACCTTTCTCAATTTTATCGCTCAAAAAGCCTCTTGAAAAAAACGGGAAGAAGTGGTACACTGCTTTGATTTTTTGGCATACCAAAATACATGATTAACGCACCACCACCCCATATTTTAGACCAGTACGGCAAAACCATTCTTTCGTTTACCACGAAGGAAAGCATTGAACATACCCGTGGAAAAACATGGTTTTTAGTGGGCGGTGTCATCACGCTTTTGGGAGTTTTATACGGTATTCTCACTGATTCCATGAGTTTTTCCATCCTTTGTATTCTTTTGGCGGGCGTGTATTCCCTTACGCACAACAAGCCCGTAGCAGATACCGAAGTGCGCATTACCGATTTGGGCGTGGTATTTCGGGGAGATTTACACCTCTATTCGGCCATTCGCGCATTTTGGATTTTTTGGCAACCAGGGGAATTACAAACCCTGAACCTGGCAGTAACGGAAGGATTTTTTAAGGAACTGGTTATTCCTGTTGCAGGGCAAGATATTGCCCGGATTCGGGAAATTTTGTCATTCCATGTGCAAGAAGTAGAAGGAAAACGCGAACGATTTACCGATTTTTTAGCCCGAAAATTTAAATTATAAGATGGCAGAAGTGCTTCACACCCAGCCGGCACCAGCACCACAAAAGCCTGAACTCAATTTGGCGGGGAAACCTTTGCCAGAGGTTATTGATAGCAGTATTTATCCCAATGACAGGCGATTACAAACACTGTCCGCAAGAGTAAATTCCAGATTAGCACAAATAAAAATGAGAGCGGACATCTCTCCTCAAACGAGAGAAAAAGCAGAAATGCAATGGCCTACAAAGTGGGAAAATATTCCAGCGCCAGAAAGGAATGTCCTCCTTACGCAATACAACGGACTATATAATGCTCATCTGGAAACCAAAAGAAGTAATTTTACGGTTCAGGAAAAAAAACAATTAGAAGATACCGGAAAAGTGATTCTTCAAGATCCAGCAGTGATTGCCCTGGAAAAAAAGATATCTGAAGGTACAGATCCTACAGAAGAAGAAATATCTGCCGTAAATGAGATTCTGAAAAAATATGAAGATCCGATAAAAATTATCAGCGATTTTCAAAAACCTCCCTCTACAGCCGAAATACAAGGGATTCTTGCTAAAAATCCTTTTCTTTGGACCAGCACCACGGTAAAACCGGAAGAATTTGGAGCTTTTATGGAGGATTTGCAACGCAATATCCCCATTGCTAATGAACAACTCGCAACAGCCCAACAACACATTGTTGACGAATTTTCCAAAGAAAAGGTTTTCAATAAAGACCACAAGGAAATCCCAAAAAACAGCAGTGCGGAGTATTTTATCCAGGGAAAAGTTCAGGAAATAAAAGCATATCCGCCAACCATCTTTGGAGAGGGTTTTTCTGAAATCGTCCAGTTTGTAAACGGAAATGGATCTCTTTCCGAAAATGGGAAAATGGTGTTGTATGACATGACCGGAGGCGACCAGGCAAAAATAAGCAAAACAGAAGCCAGTTTTAATAAAACTTTTGAACGAGAACACCAAAAAAAGAACCCATCATGGGGCGATATGCAAAAAAACAACGAACACGAAATTTACCAGGTAGCGTGCCACAGAATTGCAGAAGAAGCGAAAGCAAAACTTCCTCCCAATTTTGTAGCAGATATGCAAAAAAGCTTGGGCAGAAGCGCCACGGGGCACACGGTAGAACACCGCGGAGCCGACAATATTAAAGCCCAAAACATTGATGCTTCTAAACGCGTGGGGCAAGTGGATCTTCAAAATTTTATTATTTATGAAGGGGTTGCCAGTGTTGCCATGCTTTCCTTTGCCGCCAATTTAATGATTGCCGTGGGAAGTGGTGATTTTGTGGGGAATGTGATGGGAAACGAAACCTTGCTGGTGGATGCCGCCGTAATGTACGGGACCTACAAAGGAATTGGAAAACAAGCCATTAATAAGATGATGTACCCGCAGGATATGGCAGTACATATTTTACGGGAGGTGAATATGCTCCAAAAAGCAGAAATTTTAGCGTACGAAAATGAATTTCAGTTTTTTCAAAGAGGTATTAACTGGGGAGAACCAGGAGATAAAACGGTAAAAAACGCCCTGAAGGAATTGCGAAAAAATCATAAAGACGCCAAAAAAGAAGAAGAAGAATCCCTTTCCGTGGAAGACCTGGGCAAAGAGCCCATGACGAGCATTTTAACACCAGAAGGAAAAGCAAAACTGGCAACACTCGGGCACTTTGAGAAAGGAGAAAACCCAGAAGAAATGGACAAAAAACGGTATGCCATGGTGGAAGATATTGCCGGGAGACGAGGACAATATGACGATTTACTGCCACAACTCCATACCCTCCACAAATACGCAAACCAGGCATATTTCCGCCCTGCGGGAATCCCTATGAAACCGGAAGATTCTCCTTTTGATAACCGCACTCATCAACAAGCATAACTATGTATACCCCTTTAAATACCATTGGCAAACGGTCGTTACTGCCCAATATTCCCAACCAGTTTGAGGCGGGAGAAATAGAAGTGTTGGCAACCAGTATGGTGCCGTATCTTTCTCCTCAAGACGCCATGGGAATAGCGCAACTTTCGGAAAACTATTCGTCAGAAGAACGACAACGAAAAATAATTGCTGCGTTTTTATTGCTTTCATTGGGCGACCAAATAGCACTTTTAGGAAGTATGGGACAAAGCCATCCCCAAACAGCCCAAAAGTTAAAAAAGACCATTACCAAGCCACGCATTTCGGCACAGCAGTATGATGAGCAGGTTACTGCCCTGGCAGGTGCGGTTGCCAACGCACAAGCACAATCCCAGTCTCAGTCACAAAATTCATCGCAGCCATCTGCAAATCCTGGAAAAGGGACGGACGAAAGCATTAAACAGGGATTGCAAAAAAACGGATACGAGGAATTTATGGGGAAACAAAAGGCAAACCAAATCGCAAAACTCAAAAACTCACAAAAAACAAAAGTGTCGTGGTCATCCAAAGCCAGCAGCAGTATTGGCTGGTGGGTTGCCGGAGGCATTGGCGGGGTGTTTGGCGCTGGAGCCCTTTTATCATAATAGATTTTGTGAATATTTTTTCATTTTTGTATCGGCATTTTTTATTCCCTGCTCTGTCATTCCTGCGGAGGCAGGAATCCAGAGAAGACGCATTGCAATGCGTCTCTACAAAAAACATCGTGCGTCGCGTCTCTACCATTCTTTTGTTATTTTTTGTACTGGGAGGAATGGTGTTGCCAGTTATGGCGGTTGATCCTAATGTAGCAATAGACCCAAATGCTCTTAACCCTAGTCTTACCAATACTCCAACAACCGGAACACAAGGTCAAACTGCAAATACTATCGGTAATGCTATTACACCTACTCTTCAAAACACTAATACCAACAACACCGCAACTGGGAATCTTCCTCTCGGTTCTGCGGGCAGTAATGCCATTGATCCAAAATTGCAAAACGCCTCAGCCACTAACCCTACAGCCACCACTGGTTCAACAGCTGCAAATACCACGGCAACAACTAATTCTCCTGGATGCAATGAATCAGATAGACCATCAGATACAACAAAAGTAAAAGCCTGGGAAGATGGCTGTAAAAATGCAGAAATCAACAATCTCAAAAAAATGATTGGACAACTTTCCTCCTTGCTGGTGAGTTTTTTTACGCCGATTATTGCCATTTTAGCCGCATGGATAGGCGATGTAATGGGGAATAGCTTTGTAATGGGCGATATGTACGCCACGGGTGCCGCCGGAAACGACCAAAAATCCGTGGGGGAACTGCTGCACGCCGTATGGATGATATTTCGAGATATTATGAATTATATCTTCATCCTCATTCTCGTTTTTATTGCGTTTATGAATGTCATCCCCAAAGGAGGGGGGGGTAAATTTAAAATAGGGGATTTACTTCCCAAATTAGTAATGGCGATTGTGGTCATCAATTTTACCTGGTTTGGCGCACAAGTTATTTTGGATGCCTCTACCATTGCCACCCATGTGATATACGGTATTCCGGACGAAATTGCCAAATCGTACCCCGAAGCCAAAATAGATAAGTGTGAAATGATAGAAAAAAAGATCCAAAATGAAAACAAGAAAGATACAATCGTTAAAGTCCCTGGACAAGGATGTATGGTAGTAGCGGGGCAAATCTATTTTGACAAGGATCACGCTCCCAAATCTGGAACACAAGCGGATCCGAATAATCTGAATAAAGACCCAACCACCCAAGCAAAATTTAAGGACATTGATCCTGGGAAAATTATTGACTATGGAACGGTAGTATTGGGATGGGGTGATTTTGACAAATCGAAATTTAAAGATGGGAGCATTGCGCAGTTTTTTGCATTTAATATTATGCAAATCCAAAACTTGCCCATGGTGGTTCCGGGCGAAAATGTGGGATGGAGCGCCCTGTTTATTAACTCCCTTGCGGCGCTTATCCTTATGATTCTTGTACTGGTTATCTTTTTTTCCTTGTTTGTAGCGTTGGTGGCACGAGTAGTTATTTTATGGGTCAATATTATCTTGTCGCCTTTTATGGGGCTTTTAATGTTTAAAGACGATTTTGGGATTAGTACCGGAGGGGCAGACGATTATATTGGGCTCAATGTTTTTGTAAAAAATGCCTTTTTACCGGCTATGATGGGAATACCGTTGGTGCTGGGATTTATTATTATTAACACCGGGCAAACCTACCATTTTTTAGGATACGATGCGTCTGGAGCGACTGACATTGCCAATAGCACTGCCACCGCCAGCAACAATACCGACTTTACCCACAGTATTATTGAGTTTGCCCCAGGGCAAAAATTTATTAACGGTATTGGGAATATTCACCAGCTGTTTTGGTATATTATGGCCATTATGATTATGTGGATGAGTATGGAAATTGGAAAGGGATCTAATGGTCTTGCTGGTCTCATGATTACCCCTGTGGCAGATGGTGTGAAGAATATCGGACAATGGATTGCCACTTCTCCGATGTATATTAACTTTATACCGGTAACCTCGGCAGATGGGAAAAAGACAACGCTTGTAGATCTGCACTCTGCAGGAGTAGGAATACCAAATATATTACGACGGAACATTGATAATGAGCAAAATATGGAGGCAGAAAAGCTCTTCCCGGGAAGTAGTAGTAGCCATAATCCGGTAACCAGTAAAGCAGCCCTTGCTCCTGAGATACAGCGTAAACTAGAAGCATATAATAACGATGATGCCAAATTAAATCAGATATGGAGTACATTAAATAATGGAACCATTCACAATTCCGCAGACAGAGAGATAGCCCTTAGAGCCAATTTTGGGCTTCCTATAACGGTTCCTATATCAGTAGCCGACCAAAAGAATTTAGCAGTAGTAATAGGAAATAAACTGCACCCGAATGATTCTGCAAAAATCGAAACTGCATACACAATAATTGATCCCTCTACGGATACCGCCGCACAGTAGCTTGTGCTGGACTGTATTGGGAGGGAGTTGCAGTCCCGCCCTTTTTTGACCCCATCACTCTCGAGCGAAGCGCGGCAATCCATGTTCCACCCGCCCCGTCTTTGCGAGCGAAGCGCGGCAATCCATACCCCCACTTTCCTGGACTTTGCTGGAGCAACTCTCCCGAGTTGCTCCTTTCGTTTCTGGTTTACAAAAACTACCTCCACGCTCCTTTTGTTTGTTGTCTCTAAAAACAAATACTTCACTTTGCATTTCCCTATTCTTTTCGTAAAAATTAAGAAAATTTACCCCATAAAATGCCATCTATACGCATTAGCAAACAAGAAAAGGATGCTCTCTATTTTATCACCTGCACCGTTCAAAATTGGTATTATCTTTTTGACCGGCATAATCGGTTTCATATTTTAGAGGAGTCTTTGCAGTACTGCCAAAAAAATAAAGAAGTAAAAGTGTACGCTTATGTTTTTATGCTGAACCATATCCATCTTATTGTTTCTAGCCCTGATACAAGCCGTTTTCTTTGCGATTTTAAAAAATATACTTCGCGAGAACTTATGAAAAATATTTTGGCAACGGAGCCCAATGTTGCCAGCCTTTTTCCAGAACAGAATGGAAAACATAAAATCTGGCAAGAAACCAATTTCCCAAAACTCATTGAGACAGAAGATTTTTTCCTTCAAAAAAAGCAGTATATTGAGGAAAATCCTATCAGAAAGGAATATGTTTCAAACCCTAAACACTGGATATATTCTTCGGCAAATCCTTTTTCTCCGATTGCACTGGAAGCGGTGGAGTAAGAAAACAAGAAACAAAAAGAGCAACTCAGGAGAGTTGCTCTAGCAAAGTGCCGTTTATATTTGTCATCCCTGCGAAGGCAGGGATCCATGTTCCCCAATGGGCTGGATTCCCGTGTTCCCCGTTTTCACGGGGACGGGAATGACAAAGCTCCACAGAATGCAAATATATGGCTTTCTCCTGAGCTTAATACCGCAGCCGTAGGGTAAAAAATTTGCAAAAAAGCCTTTTGCTTATAACCGTAATCCTTCAAGCCTTTTTGCCGCTTCTTCCACTTCTGCGAGTGACGCTACTAACGCAAACCGGATGTAGTTTTCTCCGGGGTTCTTTCCCGTTCGCGTATCTTCTTCCGAAATCCATGCCCCGGGAGTGGTAACGATTCCAATTTCTGGAGAGAGGAGTTTTTTTGCCAATTCTACGCCGGTCATTCCGGCTGGTGCTTTTTGCCAAATGTAAAAAGTGGCATCTATTTTTGCTTTTGGCAACCCTGCTTTTTCTAAAGCGGAGAGGAGTATATCCTGCTTTTTTTGGTATGCCTGTCTCATGGTCTCCACATGGTCATCGTTTTGGAGTGCTGCTATCGCTGCTTCCTGTACAAAATTAGGCGTTCCGGAATCAATATTTGTTTTTACTTTTTTAAAAGTAGCAATCAGTTCACTGTCTCCACATAAAAACCCAACCCGGTATCCGGTCATATTGTTTCTCTTAGAGAGGGAGTAAAAACAAATCACTCCTTTTTTGGTCACCTCTAAAATGGAATGTGGTTTTTCTCCATGAAAATAAATATCAATATAGCATCCTTCATCACACGCCAAAATAATATTATGCTTCTGCGCCCACTCTACAAGCCCACGGTACCATTCTAAACTGGCCGTTTTTCCGGTGGGGGAATTCGGGTAATTCAGCCATAAAATCTTTGCGCGGTCCGCAATATCTTCTGGAATATTTTTATAGTCGATCAAAAAATCGTTTTCCTCAAAAAGCCCCACGCTATAAATTTCTGCCCGACAAAAGCGGGTTCCGGTACGCATAGGAGGATACCCAGGAGTAGGAATAATAACGAGGTCTCCCGCATTAAGATGCCCAAAAGAGAAATGAAAAACCGCTTCTTTTGCTCCGATATTGGAAGTAATTTCTGTGGCTGGGTCTAGCTCTACCCCAAATCGCCTCTCCATATATCCTGCAGCGGCTTCTAAAAATTTTTTATGCCCAATATAGGATGGGTATCCCGCAGTCGCATGAATATCTGCTCCTTTTTTAAGCGCCTCTCGTATAAATTCTGGGGTTGGTTCGGTCGGGTCTCCCACACCAAAATCTATTGGCGTTACCCCTTGCTCTTTTAACTGGCTCACCAGTTTATCAACCTCGGCAAAAGCATACGGAGCAGTATTTTGGAGGGGATCAGAAACAGGAAATGGCATAAGAGAGCGAAAAATATCACACATATTATGAGGAAGAAGAAAAAAGTTTACAAGAAATAAAGTTTTTATGCCCCCTCTACTACCTTTTTTAAATCTCCTACAGTTGCCACCAAAATGGTTTTGAGATTTTTTAATTTTACAGAAGGAGACGATTTGGGAATAACTGCCACGGTAAACCCCAGTTTTTCTGCCTCTTTTAGGCGTTTTTCAAGGTGAGAAACATTCCGAATTTCCCCCGAAAGTCCCACTTCTCCACAAAAAACCGTGGTAGAGGGGAGAGAAATTTTCGATTTGGACGAAATAATCGCCGCTAAAAGCGCCATATCCAGCGCTGGCTCTGCCACTTTAATACCTCCTACAATGTTCGCAAATACATCTTCACTGTCTAATTTTACCCCCGCATGGCGCGCCAAAACCGCCAGCAAAATTCCCAGCCGGTTTACATCTACCCCACTGGCAGATCGCTTGGGATACCCAAAATTGGTCCACTTGGTTAACGCTTGCACCTCTACTAAAAAGGATCTATTCCCTTCTACCGACGGAAAAATTGCCGATCCTATGGCGTCTTTTAGGCGACCTTGGAGAAAATTTTCCGATGGATTTTTTACCTCCACTAACCCCGATTCCTCCATTTGAAACACGCCCATTTCATTAGAACTCCCAAAACGATTTTTTCCAGAACGAAGAATGCGCAGTTCATGAAATCGGTCTCCTTCTAAATGAAGTGTGACATCTACGAGATGTGCTAAAGTTTGCGGTCCTGCCATTTCTCCCGCCTTGGTAACATGACCAATAAGAAGAACCGGAACATGGCGCATTTTTGCAAATCGCATCATCTGCTCTACCACGGCAGTGGTTTGAGAAAGAGAGCCCGAACCACCCGTCAGATCTAAAGAAATAAGAGTTTGCACCGAATCCACCACTAAAAACCCCATTTCTTCCTGGTCCATAGCCGCCAAAGCGGATTCTAAAACGGTCTCCGAAAGAATTTTAAGATTAGGGGGAATATTTTTTGAAAGGCGAAAAAGTCTGCTGGAAACCTGCGGCACCGATTCTTCTCCCGTAAGAATCAGCACTGTTTTTTTCGGCATTTGCAGGGAAACGCTAAGGGCTACCTGAAGAGAAAGTGTGGATTTTCCGATCCCGGGATCGCCCGTTAAAAGCACCAACGAATCTGGAAAAAATCCGTTCCCCAAAACGCGGTCCAACTCTTCAATATTTGTGGGAATACGAGAGTCGTGAAACGAAGAGTGCTCTGGCGTAGAAAATGATTTTTTGGGGAGGCTGGAAAGGGGCGTTTTTTTGGAAATCGTCACCTCCGGAAAATACTCCTCCAAACTATTCCACGCATTGCACGCGCCGCACTGTCCTGCCCATTTCGGAAACGAAGCAGCACATTGGGAACACCGGTAAGCAGAGCTTTGTTTCATAATGGTTATAACGATTCTTTTTTATTTCCCCGTTGTTGATAATCCATTACAAAAATCGCCGCAATAGATGCAACAGGAACGGCGAGAATAATTCCCAAAATTCCTAAAAATTCCCATCCAATCAGCATCACTAAAATGGTCACAATAGGAGGCATTCCTATGGCTCTTTTCATCACCAGGGGAACGAGAATATTTCCCTCTATCATCTGAATTCCCGTATACAGCGCCAACACCAAAAATCCATGTTCTAAGCTTTCTCCAAAGGCAATGGGAGCCGCAGTGCATACCACAATCGTCGGTCCAATATAGGGTAAAAACTCGGATAATCCGGCTAAAAAGGAAAGAGTGAGGGCGTATTCTACTCCAATAAGACTGAGCCCAACCCACTGAATAATAGCAACGACTGCAAAAAGAATCATTTGGCCATGAACCCACTCCGCAATTTTCTTTTGAACATGAATGGATTTATAACTTACATATTCTTGATACAGTTCTGGAAAAAGCCGAATAAAAAACAATTTAATAGTGGGAACATCGGAGACAATAAAAAATGTGAGCACGAGAACAAGTCCTAGTTCAAAGACCCAATTTACAAATCCAAAAACAAAGGAACTGAGACCCGTCCCGAGGTTTGAAGCAAGAGATTCGAGTTTATCGGTATTCGTTTGGAGAATATTAATGAGATTTTTTTCCGTCGAAGAATTTCCCAAATAGATATTCAGCGATTTGAGCATTCCCTGAATTTGTGGCGCAAACTTTTCCATCCAGTGAGGCAAAGGAGAAAAATCTCCGAAATATACTTTAGAAATAATATCGATGAGTTTTTCGCTGATCACAGTTAATTGCGTTACAATAGCGGGGAGAAGTTCTGCAAAAACAAAAACAAGCATCCCAAAAATAAGAAAATACCAAATGAGAACACCTATACTGGGCGGAATTTTATATTTCTCTAAAAATGCTACTCCTGGATGCAATGCTGCTGAAAGGAATAGAGAAAGGAAAAAGAGGAGCAATATATTGCTGATCTGAAAAAGGAGATCCCCCATAACAATGATTCCAAAAACCACGGCAATAATTTTTATGGCACTAAAAGTAGAAATATCCACCATTATTCGTTGTTCTGTATTTTCAGGAAGAATGGGAGTAAGGATATTGTTTTCTTCCGCTACTGGGGCTGTTATTTTTTTATGAATATGACGGATAACCTTGTGGGCACGCGCTAGGAAATTTTTAGAATGGTGAATGATGGTGTGATGAAGAGCCATGGGGAAAAAATTAAGTATGAAGAATGAGGAATAAATTTTCTCCTTATCCCGTTACAAACGATAACACAATATCCACCACAATCCAGGAAAGAAGGACCACCGCAAGCCCAATGGCAGCATTGGTCATGGAATTTTTTCCCGCCTCTTTATCATCTGCCAAAGGTCCCATAATATATTGGATTCCTGCAAAGAGATTTGCCAGCATATACGCTGTTCCCGCCAACATTCCGGCTGTTTTTATGAGGTACAGTGCGAATTCTAAAATATCTTTAAAATGAAACTTCCCATCTTTAAAGCGCTCTGCAAGATTTCCACTGGTAGGGATAACGGTAATATCTGCCTTTAAAGAGGCTGGCACCAAAAATTCACCTCCCCCCAATGTAAAAAAAGAGAGAAGCAGGCTGAGTCCAAAAAAAGTTTTCAGAGGAATTGACCACCACGATTGAAAAGCGTTCATAACGGTTGTTTTGGAAAATCTAACGGTATTATGGCGCTTTTTTCCAAAAAATAAAAGAGCAGAAAAAGATGAAGGACTTCGCCACATTGTTGAGAAAAATCAATGGGTTTTACTTGTCATAAGTACAAAAAAATGAAAGAATGACCCCTTCCCATCTCTTCTTCCTTTTTGCTTTTTATGAACGATCAAATCTTCTCTCAACAGTTTTCAGAAGGTATTGCGGCCGCATATCAGGCCTTATATTCTGCCCAAAATATCCTCCTCGTTTCCCATCAAAAACCCGATGGAGATACTTCTGGATCAGCTATTGCAATGGCAGAAATTTTGGAATTAGCCGGCAAAAAGGTGACCCTTTTTTGCAAGGATCCCCTTCCGGAAGAGTTCCAATTTCTCCCCAAAGCGAGTGAATATGTGCACGAATTTAGAACATCGGATTACGACATGGCGATGGTTTTTGATGCGGGAAGTTATAAAATGATTGGTATCCATGAAGAAAAACCAGAGTTTTTTACCGGAGGTATTCCCCTTTGGAATATTGATCACCATCTCTCGAATGAGCAATATGGAACCTGGAATACCGTTGCTACGGATTGCGCCTCTACTACCATTGTGGTGGCAAAAATTTTACGAATGCTTCGGTGGAAAATAACCCCCAAAGTGGCAACTCCTCTTCTGATGGGGTTGTATACCGACACAGGATCTCTCATGCACTCCAATGCGACCGCCGACACTCATAAAGAAGCTTCTCATCTTTTGGCCGCTGGAGCGGATTTAAGAACTATTGTACAGTGTATTTTTAGAACCAAAACCGTGGGAAAATTAAAACTGTGGGGCCGAATTTTAAGCCGCGCAACACTCGGAGAAGACTTAGTGACGACTTCTTTTGTACGAGAACGAGATTTTCGGGAAACCGGAGGAAATATGGACGACCTCACGGGAGTAGTGGATTATCTCAATGCGGTTCCCGGCGCAAAACTCTCACTCCTCCTTACCGAACGAGGAGATAAGGTAAAAGGATCCCTGAGAACACTGGCAGAAGAAATAGATGTGAACGAAATGGCAGGCGTATTTGGTGGAGGAGGCCACAAAAAAGCCGCAGGATTTACCGTTCCCGGAAAACTACACCTCGAAACACGATGGAGAATTGCCTCTATGAAACAAGGGATTCCTCAGAATTTTAATTCAGTCGTGATGAAATAAGAGAGGAGGAAGACTGCCAGTATATTTGGTTTGCTTCTTCGTGACCCGGTAATGCGGCATAAATTTCAAGTGGAATTTTTAATGCCTGGCATTCACCAATAAGCGCGCCCCCTGCTTTTCCCACTGCAAAATCGGTAATCGCATACATTTCAGACATATCATCTACCCATGGAAGGATGTGAATTTCTGGGAAAGGTGCCATTTTGTTTTTAAAAAATTTTTCATTTTTTCCGGTGAGTACTAAATATTCGGCTTTATTGCGGTGTGTTTCCCAATGTTTCCAAAATATCTCTATCTCATTTCCAAACAAAAAATGATGGAAGAAAAAGGTAAACACAGGAACTTCAGGAGCAACTCCCCATTTTTCTCGTAATACTCTTGTTTCCGCTGGAGAATACGCCCCAACCTTTTCAATCCGTCTGGGAAGAGGGAAAGGCGAAACATGGTAATTTCTTTTGGGGATATGTTTTTGGAGATATTCTTTTGCGTGATGGTCCAAACACACAATGCGCACACTTTTTCCCCATGTCCAAAAAAAGTGTGGCTCATAATAATCGGTCAGGAATACTGTTTTGGGCACTTTTTTCGTGAGAGCCTCATCTATCACTTCGGAAAACAACGAATTGGTGACAAAAATGGCATCGGGGAGATGATGAGAAAATGTTTGTTTTAAGAATCCTAAAAATGATTTCCGCAAAAGCCATCGGAGAAGAAAGTTTGGGGTTTTGTTATTTCCCAAGCGATATATCCATTTCCAAAGGAACGGTCTTTCGGAAACGAATTTCCAAGACTTGGAGAATATTTTAGCCCCCCAAGAAACGGCAGCCATATCAAAAATTTTTACCCGATTCCCTTTTTCTTCTTCCCGATCTTTTAACCCTTCTGCGGCAGTATTATGCCCATTCCCCCAAGATGCGGTAAAAATAAAAATAGTTTTCATGAACACAATAGATAAATTTTAAACAAAAAATGCTATATGAAAGCCAAAAAATCCCACTGGCACTCAAATTTCGCCCCGCAGGGTACCCTGAAAAACCCAAATTTTCAATGGAAAAGGGATAATGCAATATGGAACAATAATAGCGTTATGAAAATTTTTCCCTTTTTTATGATGAAAAATATAGCGGTTTTGGCTGGAGACGGAATTGGTCCAGAAGTAATGGACGAAGCGCTTCGGGTGCTCCACATTATCGAAAAAAAGTTTGGGCACACCTTTCACTGCACACCTGCTTTTGTAGGCGGTGCGGGGATTGATAATGCCGGAAAAGCGCTTCCAGAAGAAACCCTTAAAATTTGTGAAGATTCGGATGCCATTCTTTTTGGCTCTGTTGGTGGACCAAAATGGGAAAACCTCCCCCCCAATGACCAGCCCGAACGAGGAGCACTGCTCCCCTTACGCAAGCATTTTGGTCTTTTTGCCAATATTCGTCCGGCAAGAATTTTTGCAGGTCTTTCCCACGCTTCTCCGCTCAAATGCCGTATTTCCAAAAACGGATTTGATTTTGTAGTTATTCGCGAGCTCACAGGAGGAATTTATTTTGGAGAAAAGGGGGCGGATGAAAATTCAGCGTGGGACATTATGAAATATTCGATTCCTGAAATTGAACGGATTGCCCGAGTAGCATTTGAAACGGCAAAAAAACGGCGAAGAAAAGTGACTTCAGTGGACAAGGCGAATGTTTTGCAAACCTCTATTTTGTGGAGAAAAACCGTAAACCGGATTCATGCCGAAGAATTTCCAGCAATAGAACTGGACCACCTCTATGTGGACAACGCAGCAATGCAACTTCTTACCCGCCCCGCGGATTTTGATGTGATAGTGACGGAAAATATGTTTGGCGATATTTTGTCCGACGAAGCCGCGCAAATTTCCGGATCCATTGGAATGCTTGCCTCCGCATCGCTTTCAGAAAGTGGCTTTGGAATGTACGAGCCTTCGGGAGGAAGCGCACCAGATATTGCCGGAAAAGGAATTGCCAACCCTATTGCGCAAATTCTTTCCCTCGCGATGATGCTGAAATATTCGTTTGGATTATTAGAAGAGCACGACGCCATAGAAAACGCTATTCAGGCGGTTTTAGACGAAGGATACCGGACCGGAGATATTAAAAGCGGCAGCGAGGAAGAAAAGATTATCGGAACGGTGGAGATGGGAAAAAGAATTGCAGAGAAAATTTTGGGCTAAACCCAGGGAGAATAAGAAAGCAAAATGGGCACAAAATTTTGTGCCCATACGGATTTTTCAAATTCAAAAATCCAAATTCCCTCCTGCTCTTTTTTCCGCTACACTGTTTGCTGAAATATAAACCCTTTCCTCTTGCCGTTTGTTCACCTCCACACTCATTCGGATTACTCTTTTTTAGACGCGCTTCCAAAGGCCGAAGATTTGGCACAAAAAGCAAAAGAATTAGGAATGCCTGCTGTGGCCCTGACAGACCGTGCCAATATGCACGGAGCCATTGAGTTTTACAAAGCCTGTAAAAAAGAAGGAGTCAATCCTATTATCGGAGGTGAGTTTTATTTAGCACCGCGAAGCCGAAACGATAAAGAACAAGGGATTGATAATAAACGATTTCGCATTGTTCTTCTGGCAGAAAATAATGAGGGCTACCAAAACCTGCTCCAGCTTTCCACTCTCTCTTATTTAGAGGGAATATATTATGTTCCGCGCATTGACGATGATCTTCTTCAAAAATACGGAAAAAACCTCATTGCCATTCTCCCCCGAGCAGGAGGAGAAATAACACCTCTTTTGGAACACAACGAACTGGAAAAAGCCGTAGAAAAAGCAGAACGATTTCAAAAAATCTTCCCCCCAGAAAATCTCTTTATCGAAACCACGCCCAGGCCCAATAGTGAGGAAGAGGGTACTTTTCAATCGAATCTGAAAAAATTCTGCACACAAACAGGAATTGCGCCAGTAGCAACCAATGATATGCGGTATCTCGAAAAAGAGGAGCGCGAAGTGCATGACACGCTTATTTGCATGGAATACAGCCTCCAAAAAACAGATGCCGACCGCATTTCATATCTCGAACACGATCTCTCGTTTTGGAGTGAAGCAGAAATGAAAGACTATTTTTATGACTTTTTAGAAGCAGTAGAGAATACGGGGCTTATTGCCGATCGGTGCCACTATGAATTTGAATTTGGCGTGAATCGCCTTCCTCAATTTCCTATTCCGGAAGGATTTAGCAATGACAAAGAGTATTTGCGTTTTTTATGTGAAAAAGGGGTAGAGAAAAGGTACGGGCAGTTCCCCCCTGATAAGGGGGGCAGGGGGGGTTATGAAGAATTAGGAATAGGCGGAGTGACGGAAAATCTCCAAGTAACAGCGGATCATGATCAATTCCAAATAACAGCGGGTCATGACCCGCTGTTAAATGTTCCCAACCGCCAAGAAATCCTCGACCGCCTCAATTTTGAGCTCGCGACCATTGATCAAATGGGATTTAATTCCTATTTTTTGATTGTTGCGGATTTTGTGCAGTGGGCAAAAAACAACGGCATTGCCGTTGGCCCCGGAAGAGGATCTGCCGCGGGAGCTATTATTGCGTATTTGCTCGAAATTACCGATTTGGACCCCTTGTATCATGGTCTGTATTTTGAGCGATTTTTGAATCCAGAACGCGTGAGTATGCCCGATATTGATATTGATTTTTCCGATGTGCGTCGTGATGAAGTGTTGGAATATGTGCGAGGAAAATATGGAAGAGATTGTGTTGCCCATGTGTGTACCTTTGGAACCATGGCAGCCCGGGCGGCAGTAAAAGATGTAGGACGAGCGTTTGGAGTCCCGTTTAGTGATATGAACGACTTTGCGAAACTCATTCCTGAAAAACCCGGAACAACGCTGGAAGAAGCATTTGAGCAATCCAAAGACCTCCGAGAAAAGCTCAAATCGGATGAAACCCTTCAAAAAATTTTTGAAACAGCAAAACGAATTGAAGGAAATATTCGCCATGTTTCCGTCCATGCTTGTGCCGTAATGATTACACCAGAACCCATTGTAAAATACACGGCATTAATGCCGGCTCCAAAAGATGCCAACTCCATTATTACACAGTACCAAGCCAAACCATTGGATATGCTCGGGCTTTTGAAAATGGATTTTTTGGGGCTTCGGAACCTCAGCATTTTGGAAAAAACCCTCCAGCACATCAAAGATCGCCACGGAGTAGAAATTAATCTCAGTACGCTTCCCCTGGATGACGAAGCAAGTTTTTTACTCCTTTCGGGGGGAGAAACGACGGGTGTATTTCAGCTGGAATCTTCGGGAATGACGCGGTATTTAAAAGAGCTGTGCCCGACCAAATTTGAAGATCTCGTAGCGATGGTATCTTTGTATCGCCCTGGTCCTATGAAATTTATTCCCGACTACATTGCGGGAAAACACGGAAAAAAAGTCGTGAAATATCCCCATCCCTCTCTGGAAAAGGTACTTTCTCCGACATTTGGAATTGCCGTGTACCAAGAGCAAATTTTGGAAATTGCCAAGATTTTTGGAGGATTTTCTCTCGGGGGAGCCGATTTGCTTCGGCGGGCGATTGGAAAAAAAATTGCATCGGAACTGGCAGCACAACGGGAAAAATTTATTGAGGGGGCAAAAGCACAAGGACACGCAGAAAAACTGGCAATTCAGATTTTTGACGAGGTCATTGAGCCGTTTGCGGGATATGGATTTAACAAATCTCATGCCGCGTGCTATGCGATGATCGCCTACCAAACAGCGTATCTTAAGGCGCATTATCCGGTAGAATTTTTGGCAGGACTGCTTTCTTGTGATGAAGAAAATACCGACCGCGTGATTATTGATATTGCGGCCGCACGACGCATGAAAATTGATATTCTCCCTCCCAGTGTAAAAACTTCAGAAGGATATTTTACGATTTTGGACGATCGCACCATTCGATTTGGATTAAATGCTATTAAGGGGATTGGAGAAAGTGTGGTGGAGAAAATTTTGGAGGCGCGAAAAAAAGAAGGATTTGAAAATTTTGCCGATTTCCTTTCTAAATGTGGAGGAAAAGCCGTAAACAAAAAATCTCTGGAGGCATTGGCAAAAGCAGGAGCTTTGGAAGAATATGAAAAAACGGAAAAAATTTTAGCAAATGAAGAACGGATACTGGAATACGCCAAATCTCATAAAGAAGATACTTCTTCTCTGCAGGATGATTTATTCGGAATGCACGAGGTAGAAGTAGAAGTGCAAGATCTTTCTCTTCCCGATGCAGAACCGCTTTCTCTCGCTCATAAATTGCGACTGGAAAAGGAGGTTTTGGGGCTTTATGTTTCTGACCATCCTCTCCGAGGCATGGGACCATATCTCCTTAAAAAAGGAACACCCATTGCACAAATCCCTCAAAAAGTACGATTTTCTCCTAAAAAAGCCATTACCGTTTGCGGTCTAGTGGAGAGCATAAAAAAGATTGTTACCAAGAAAAAAACCAACATGGCGATTGTGCTTTTGGAGGATCTCTCCCGAAAAATTGAGGTCGTGTTTTTCCCTTCTTCCTACGAAAAAAATGGAGAAAAATTGCAACCCGATGTGCTGGCGACCATTACTGGGAAAGCCGAAAAAAAAGATGGAGAATGGCAAATTTTAGCGGAAAATCTAGAAATTGAAGATCTCGGCATCGCTCGCAAAAAAGCAGAAGAACAAGGACTCCTTTCGGAAGAGACCATTTTATCGGCAGAAGAAGCGGAAGAAATGTTGGAAGGAGAGGAAGGAGGAGGAGAATTAAGAATTAGGAATGAAGAATTAGGAATAGAAGAGGAGGAGGGAGAATTAGGAATGACAAATTACAAATTACAAATAGAGGGGGAAGAAAATGGGGAATTAAGAATGAAGAATGAAGGATTAGGAATAAAGGAGGAAGGAGGAAAAGATAAAACTGTTGAGGATGTTCCCCAACAGGGGGTCATGACCCCCTGTTCTGATGGTAATATACTGGATACAACAGAGGGGTTTGCCCCTCTCCCTGCCCCTTGGCAAATAATTATTCCCGAAAAAATTTCTAAAGAAAAACTAGAGCGGCTTTTTCACCTTCTTAAAACACATCCAGGCAACACGGTGGTAAATTTGGTTTTTCACGGAGGAACACACCCCTTTCATCATGGTGTTGCACAGAGTGAAGAACTAAAGAAGAATATAGAAGAGATTCTTTTTTAATCCGCGGATTCAGGAGTAGCAGTAAAAAAATCCTGAAGCCTTTGAGTAACGCGAGAGAGAAGAAAATTTTCTTGAGCAAGGACCTGCGCATTTTTTGCGATATGCTCCAAATGAAGCCGATTTTCCCATAAAATTTTTATTTTTTGGGCGAGATCAAAGGCATTTTTGGGTTCAAAAAATAATGCATTTTCTCGATCTGTAAAAATATGGGTTGGCGTTCCCATACGAGAAAGGATAAGCCCCTTTCCCGCCATGGCGCCTTCAATAGGAACGCGTCCAAAGGGCTCTTTTTCTGTTGCCGCATGGACCAGAATGTCCAGGGATTCAAATGCTTTTTCAGGAGGTATAAAGCCACAAAACGAGATGTTTTTCTCCAGGTGATGGTCATGCACATACTGTTGAAGCCCCTCAAAAAAGGCGATGGTTTGGGGATTATGAGCAGTAGGCTCTCCAAAAATAAAGAACTGCGCATCGGGATAAATTTCCAAAAAAATCTTCGCAGCCTGCACAAAAATATGCTGCCCTTTCCAGGCGTCAATGCGACCAATAATCCCTATATTTAGCGGGCGACTTGCTAAAGACTGCGCAGAAAGCGGAGGGATATGGGAAAATTTTTCAGGATCAACACCATTGGGAAGCACTTCTACTTTCTCTGTTTTTACCCCCGAAGAAACGAGATACTCTTTTACATCCTGAGAACAGGCAAAAATATGAAAAAATCGCCCAGAAAAGAGCTTGAGGAAAAATGGAGGAGCTGTAAAATCATGGGCAAAAAACGAGAACCGAAGAGAACGAGGGAGAAAAACCGCCGCCAACCCCGCAATACAAAAAGTCCGAACCGTATTGGCGTGGATATGGGTAATATTTTCGTGGCGTATAAATGTTCGTAATGCATACGCAGAGCGGAACCATTTCCCAATGGTGGAAAATGAGAGGGGCTTAAGTTGGGGTAAAAAGAAAGAATGGAGCGAAAAAGACTGATTTTTTTGCGATTCTTTTTCCCAGGCCGTCCACGCAACAGAATGAGAATTTCCAATCCCTACCAAATATTGGGGCTTATCATCATCTCCATCACTGCAAAAGCGAAGAGAGGAAAAGAAATCGAGAGAAAAAAGCTCTGCTCCCCCTAAAATATCACCGTTTTCCAGAAAGAGAATTTTGCGAGCAGAAGGCATGGAGAAGAGGAGAAAAGAAAAACCGCACACGAAGTATACAAGAATTGAAAACAGTTAAAGAAAGAACCACGGACATTGTGGCAGGAAAAAAATGGCTTGCAAAGAAGAATAAAAAAAGGAGTACTCCCCTCAGGAAGTACTCCAAGATAACAATAGAATAGCTCTTTTTTAGTGCACACAACGATAAGTAGCAGGGTATCCTAAGTGACCAGAATGACCATCCCAAATTAAAGAAATAAAAGAGTCATTCCCACTGCATTGTCCTATAGCACTCCCTTGGCCATAAAGACCTCCGCTTTCTGCTGAAGTGAGCTGATTAGAGATATGCTCGTAATTATCTCCTGTATTTGCTATTCCTAGGCCCGTTGCATTTTTACATACGGTTTGCCACTCCAGTGTTTCTGGAAGTCTTTTCCCTTCGTTAATACAGGTCTTAAGAGCGTCATGCCAAACGGCGGTAGCTTTTTCTGTTTTATCAATACAAAAACCTTTTCCTGCTTTTATATCTACAAACGCTTCAGTATTAGCGCAAGAAGTTCCATCATGAGGAGTCCACAGATTTGCATCACTCATAATACCTGCAAACATTCCTAACCCTTCAGGGGGCGCAGAACGAGTAGTCGCAGATCCAAATTGAGCCGGTGTAAGGTATTGGTAACTCCCAGGGTCTTGACTAGGCTCTGGAAAGGAAGCATATACTGCGGCAATTCCACCAAAAATAATGGCCAATGCCATAAGCGTGGAAGAAGCTTTTTGAAAGGTTTCCAAAAGCCATTTTTTTAAAAAAGAGGTTTTCATAGAAAAGAAAAAAAGGGAAAAAGAGCGATGACAGAACCTTATTCTTGGGTAAACCGGATATACCCCATAATGGGATTATAGGCATTTCCGACAATACGACCCAGTGTTTTATTGAGAGTGACCAAGTACAGATTATTAGTATTATTAAAATTAATATATCCCACTATCGGATTATAAGCATATCCCGTCAACTTGTTCGTGGTACTATCGTAGTGTACGCAGTAATTATTAGGAGCAGTTCCTCCGCAAAAATTAATATATCCAAGATTAGGATTATATGCGTATCCTGAGAGATTCCCTGATGCACCATTGGCAGGGAGCATAACCCCGTATGTCGCCCCTTTCATATGGAAATATCCAAATAGCGGGTTATACGCATATCCATCCAGTGCGCCCGTAGGAGCATCAACACTCACGGCATATTTCAATGCGGCACATCTATCGGGATCGCACACTCTTATACTGTCAGGCGGATTTGGAAAATACGGATTACTATGGCAAAAGCTTTCTGCCACAAGATTCCCATCTTGATCAGCGCAAGAGACAATTCTCTTTTGCACACATCCAGATACCTCTGTTACACAAGATCCAAAATCATTCCGTACCCAATCGTACACCCCTTTAGTGCCTCTCTCACACACGGGATTCCCATTGGCATCAAACCCATTTAAAAAGGTTTTTGTTCCATCTGAATCAGGAGCACAAGCAAATGTTGTTACTAATTTATGACCATTTACACTTCCTCCCAACGGAAGATTGACCTGAGAAGGAGTGATAACGAGACCGTTTTCCCCCACCGTTGGAGTGGTAGAATCTTTTTGAAGCCACACCCTCAATTCACTAGACGGCTGATCAAAGTATAGCGCCGCGTGTCCTGATGAGTTCTCCCATTGCACTTCTGGATTTTGAGAAGCCCCAGAAAGAGCAGAGATACGCATTTTTGGAGATATTCCCGACATTTTTACAGTGCCCTCCTCCGCAGAATTAATAAATGTTGTAGATGCTGCTTCATCCCCTATTCCCCATTTTAAATCCCCTGCCACTCCAGAAAAAACGCCGTTTTCATCCACAAGAGCATGGGCTTTTTTTACCGTTCCCGTCGTCAGAGGCGTAGAAAAATCAGTAGGAAGAGAATCAAAAATTTGCTCTACCCAGTTCCCATACATATCTCCTCCTTCTTCCCGATTGGTAGCGTATGCAGCAGTAAAAACGCCAATCATGAGAAGCGCAAAAAAAGCCCTCAATGCGTATCGAGGAAATTTTTGTGAGAGCCACGACTTTTGTGTTTTGTTTTTTACCACCATAAAAAGGAGAATCTCGCTATTATTATAGCATATCTCTTAATCGATAGGAAGGGAGTTTTCCAGAAACACAATTTCCCTTCTTCTGGTTCTTTTTGTACACTCATCTCGTTTTTTATCTTTTTATGGCAACCTATCAAGAGGCGGGAGTAGATATTTCTACGGGAGACATTGCATCTCGCATTGCATACCAAGAAGCGCTCAAAACCTTTGCTTCGCGCGCGGGAATGATAGGCGCTCCTTTGGCGCTAGAAGGCGGATTTTCCGGAGCTTTAGATTTTGGTCAATTTTTAATGGTGATGAACTGCGATGGAGTCGGGACAAAAATTGATGTGGCTTTGGAAACGCAAAATTTCACGGACCTAGGAGATGATCTTCTGGCAATGACGGCAGATGATGCGATTTGCGTAGGGGCCGAAGTTATTGCTATTACCAATACGGTCGATACTAATCGCGTGAATCCTACAGAAATTAAGGCCATGATGGAATCCCTCTCTACCGCGTGCATACGAGAAAAAGTGGTAATCCCCGGAGGAGAAATTGCGGAGCTCGGGCATACGCTTTCTAAAACCATCTGGAACTCCACGGCCATTGGAGTAGTAGAAAAAGAGAAATACATTACCGGTGCAGATATTGCGCCTGGGGACAGCGTTATTGCGCTGCAAGAAAACGGGTTTCGAGCAAATGGATTTTCCCTAGTGCGCCACATTTTACGAGAAAACGGAGTTTCTTTTTCCGATCCTTATGAACAAAATCTCCAAAAAACATGGGGAGAAATGCTCCTCACTCCGGCAAAAATTTATCATTCTGCTCTTCTCTCCATTTTGGGACGATATGGAGTTCCTTCGGTATTTCCCATAAAAGGCATTGCCCATATTACTGGAGGCGGACTGGCAGGGAATTTTTTCCGAATCCTCAAAAAAAAGAATCTCGGGGCGTATTTACCAGATATTTTTGATATGCCAGAGATGATGAAAGCAATCCAAAAAATGGGAAATGTTTCGGATCGAGAAGCGTATAGAACTTGGAATGGGGGGAATGGAATGCTGCTGGTCGTCAATTCTGAAGATGCGGAGAAAGTCGTATCACTCCTAAAAAAATCAGGAGTAACGGCAAAAGTATGTGGAGAAATTACTGCCACGCCAGAAATAGTGCACAAAAACTGGGGAGCAGAACAAAGAGAGGAAATGTTAAAATTTACGAAAGAAGAAGGCTCAAAAGGGTAGCATTTTAATTTTTTATGAATCTCTCACCACCACTTATTACTGGTCTCCATCAGTACTTTCAAAATTCTGGAGCACAAAAAGCCATTGTAGGAGTTTCAGGAGGAGTAGATTCGGCCGTAACACTTTCCATTGCCGTACGAGCGTTGGGACACAGTCGTGTTATCCCGGTTTTAATGCCGTTTCAAATCGGAAAGATTTCCTCACATGAAAATTTTGAAGATGCAAAAAATATTTGCGCCCTCTTTCATACTACCCCTCGTATTTTTCAACTCGATGATTTTTTTGCGCCATACGAGCAAAATATGCCGGAAATGGCACAGCAAATGGTGACGGGAAATACGCTGGCACGGATTCGAATGACCATTCTTTTTGCATTGGCGAATGCAGAAAATGGATTAGTATTAGGGACTTGTAATAAAACAGAAGTGCTTTTGGGCTACGAAACAAAATTTGGAGACGGAGCGGCCGATATTTCTGTTTTAGGAGATTTATGGAAAACAGAAGTATGGGAAATGGCAAAAGAGCTTGATCTCCCTGAGATTTTTATCACCAAAACACCCAGTGCCGAACTTTTTGAGGGGCACACAGACGAGGGAGAGCTCGGGTTTTCGTATATACAAGCAGATAATATTTTACAGGCATTAGAGAATGGAGAGGAACTTGAGAAAACACCCACGCTTGAGCGGATTCAAATGCTCATAAAAAAAAGTGAGCATAAGAGAATTTCCATTCCCGTACTCCCAAAATCTGTCTGATCCTCATGAGAATTCTCTTTTCTGTTATAAAAATTTCAGCAAAAAAAAGTTTTCAAAAATTAAGAGATCATTCTCCTTATTTTTGTAAAGCCATTGGCTCGAATATTTTTGTTACAAAAAAGATACTGTCTCATATTACGAGCATTGAAAAGGGGAGGAGCCTCTATGAAATGGCAATGAGACTTTCTATAATTCCTCTTATTGAAGATATCTTACAGGAGGGGGAAATTGTTGAAGTTCGAGAAAACAATAAAATAGGGATTATTTTTTTAAAAATATCCCATACTATAAATCACCATACCTTTTCTGTAATTATTGAGCAAAAAGAGGGAGATAATTTTCTTATCAGTTGTTTTAGAGAGTTTAAATACCAAAAAAGAGACCTGTCTTAACCTTTATTGGTAGCTCACATATCAACAGATATGTTCAGATCTCACTTCCACACCATCGTATACCATTTTTAAATACTTTTCAAGAAAAATTGGGTATTCTCTAAAAGGGTGTGCTAGAAAAGTAAAAAAAGTGGAAATGAGGGA
>JBAXIU010000004.1:0-51747 GCA_037138215.1 Candidatus Peregrinibacteria bacterium
ACTCCTCCTCATTTTAATTCACTCTGTTGCACTTCGAATTAAAATCTAGGTATTATTTAATATTTTAGGATTTGCCCTATATGAAACCAATCTTTGACCTAAAAAAACTTTATCATCAGTACGCAATAACCCAACCTCTCCAAGGGGCGCCTCTCGAGTTAAAATGACATCTCCTACCTGAGGAATTTCTCTTCGTGTCCATTTTTTATATACCTCCTCGTTTACATACCCAACATTTTCAACATCAATCCACCCTTTTTTAATATTTGTAGTTCTCAACATTTTATAAGGAGTCTTAAAATCGACTTTCGGAGCAGTTTTATTAACACAATCAATTATTGAAAGACATCCATCTTTTATTTTTACTCGATGCCAATAATTATTTTCTCGAGAAGTCGTCATCATTATCTTTGTAAAATATTCAAATACTCCCGAAACGCAAAAATACGATTGCGCTTGTATCCCGTCATTTCTTCCAAAATCCCCAGTTCCACGAAATTCATGATCAAATCATTGCTCGCCTTTGGCGAAAGAAAACACAAAAATCTATATTTTACTTTTACGACTGAAAGTAAAATAAGAAATTCCATATTTTCCTTTCCTCTTACAAAGAGATTCCCACAATTTTTTCGAAAGATCATTTCCATAATTATTTTGATAATTTTTTCGTGGTTTTTGGCAATTTCTTACCCTCGGATTTGAGCTTTCGTTCCAATTTTTTGGTATCTTCCGCTGGCGGGAGCGCCTCTGGGCGAATACCGCTTTTCGTCAAAGTTTCCCGTACATTTTTGTTGTTTTTTACATGCTCATTGGTAATGGTTGTTTCTCCTTTTAAATTGCTGTTTTGCTTCAAATTATGATTGGTAATTTCACTCGCTAAATCTTTGGCTTTTATCGTCACCGCTGGCAAAAAGTCCGCTAGTGGACGGTTTTCTGGGATGCCTAATTTCCCTTTCATCTCTCCCGTTGTGTATCCGCCAAAAAGTGCTTGATCGCCCTTGCTTCTAATGCGCCCAAATCCTTGGGTATCTACTCCTCGCTCAAAAATAATACCCGAAAGCTCTTTTTCCGTTGCGGATAATTTTTCTCTCGCCTGAATCCTTTCCAATTCTTCCATTCGTTGCTCTACGATTTCTTGTTTTCTGGTTTGTACCGCAAAATATGTTTGTGCAAACGCAATTTCATTCTTTCTGGGATCTCCATTTTGGGCTATTAAATAGCAGGCATACCGCGTAAGCATAATATCCGAAATGGTTTTTGTGGCTTCCTTAGGCATCGGGATCGTTTTCGTGACATCACGAAAATGATCGGAAACCTTTTGTTTTGCGGTTTCGCAAGAAACCTTCGCCTTTAAAATGGCATTTTCAAAATTTTCCCATCGGTTATAGCCCAATAAATGCTGAAGATCTCTCGCATACCAAAATTCTGCCCCATCTTCTTCGTGGGAATATTCTTCAAAATTTTTATGGAGCTTGGTGATGAGTTCTTTTTCCATAGGTTTCATTATAAAAGAGTTTTCCAATCCTCTTGAATTTTCTTTTCCAGTGTGTGCGCCTCGCTCGTGAGTTCCGTAAATTCCGTCATCAATTCTTTCATACGCGCTTCAAAATCAATGTCACTCATTTCTTTTTCAATAATCTCTATGTATCGCCCAGGATTGAGCGAATAGTCATTTTTTTGTATTTCTTCCAGTGTTGCCACTCTGCACCTGCCTTTTTGGTTCTCGTACTTTTCTTCGCCTTCTTCCTCTCTGTACTGCCGTACTATGCGGGCAATTTGTTGAATTTGATCATCCGTCCAAGTATTGTGAGCTTTATCAATAGGAGTAAAAATATCTTGGGCGTTTATAAACAGCACTTTGTTTTGCCGTTCTGTTCCTTTCTTTCGCTTATCAAAAAACCACAGCGTGCACGAAAGCGCGGCGTTCATAAACATATTGGTTCCCACGGAAATAATCACATCCACCATCCCTTCCTCCACCATTTTTTTTCTAATTTCTTTTTCCGCATTTCCCGCATCACTGGAAGAATTTGCCATAACAAATCCCGCTCGCCCTTGAGGATTTAAAGCACTGGCAAACATCTGCATCCACAAATAGTTGGCATTAGAAATTTCTCCTTTCCCTGTCATGGGAAGCCCCAAATAATACCGTGGATCCTGTTTTATTTTCTCTGCATCAATAACGACCTGTTTGTTTTTGTCTTTTCCTTTTACATTAAACGGAGGATTGGCGAGTACAAAATCAAATGTTCCCACACTATTAAACGCATCGGTATAAAACGAATTTACTTCGGCAATTTTTCCAGATAAGCCGTGAATAGCAAGGTTCATTTTTGCCGTGCGAATATTGCTCGTCCCTTTTTCTTGGCCATAAATGGCAATTTCATTCATTATTTTTGCTGATTTGGAATGCGCTTTTACAAAATTTGCAGACTGTACAAACATTCCACCACTTCCACACGCCGGATCCAAAATTTTGCCATGGTACGGCTCTATTACTTCTACCAGAAGTTTGACGATGGATTGGGGTGTAAAAAATTCTCCTCCACCTTGCCCTTCTGCACTCGCAAATTCCCCTAAAAAGTATTCGTAAATTTCTCCAAACGCATCTCCTTCAATATTTTCTGGGATCTGGTTGAAGTTTTTGAGGAGAGTAATGAGGATATTGCTGTTTTCTTCTGTGTTTTTATGGAGGGTTGTGTAGTCTTGGGGAAGTACTCCAGCAAGATCAATATTTTTTGCTTCTATTTCTTTCATCGCATCATTCACCGCTTTCCCAATATTGGCACTTCCCGGAAGATTCATGAGGAAAGTGTAGGTCGCATTTTCTGACAAAAATAATACTCCTTTGGCTTTGTAGGTATCGGGCGTAATGGGCGCTTGTCTTCCCTGGGTTTTATTTCGCTCTGCTTCTATTTCTGCCGAGGCTCGTTTAAATCGCACATCCGCAAATTTCAAAAAAATAAGCCCCAAAATTGGCTCTGATATTTCATTGAGTTTTAGTCCTGAATTTGCACGAAGTTGTACGGCAGCAGACCAGAGTCTGGTGTGGAGATCTTGTCTATTGGTGGTCATAATTGTATTTCATGAAATACACAGGCAAAACGCAAAAATCGTCTGCAATTTTATAAAAAAGAAAACCTGGCGGAGAGGGGGGGATTCGAACCCCCGAGGAGCTTTCGCCCCTACACGCTTTCCAAGCGTGCGCACTCGGCCACTATGCGACCTCTCCAAAATGCTACTGGTGTATTGTACTCAGGAATTTTTGTTTTTCAAGAACGAAAAAGTTCTTTCTCATCCATAACGGTTTGATGGAGATACAGCGTTTGAGAGGGGAACGCGAGACGAATACCCGATTCTTCAAATTGTCGTAAAATCTCTAAATGAACTTGTTCCCGCACCACCATGGCGGTTTCATAACTTCCTCCTTCGGGAATACTCACGATGAGTTTGACGATAATGTGGAAAGACGAATCTCCAAATCCTTCTAAATTTACCCATCCGTCATTTTCCATTACTTCTGGATTAAGGCTCACAATATCTCTCACAATGGAAAGTGCTTCTTTTATTTTTTCCAAGGGCGTTTCGTAGACCAATTTAAGGGTGAAATCGAACCGAATGGCGGATCTGCGAGAAATATTTTCTACTATGGCATTTGCCACTTCCGAATTGGGGATAATGACTTCTGTTCTCCCAAAGGTATCAATGCGAGAAGATCGCATCCCTACTTCTTTTATGGTCCCTTCCACTTTTCCAATGCGTACCATATCTCCCACCTGAAACGGAGCATCCAAAAAAATGGAGAGCGATGCAAAGAGATTTTTTATGGTGTCTTGCGCGGCAAGGGCAAAAACCACTCCCCCGAGTCCTAATCCGGCAATAAGTGAGGTAACATTAATCCCGTAATTGCTGATAATAAACAGCGCTACAAAAATCCACAGCGTAACGGAAATGAGCTTCTCAAAAAACTGTGCAACGCCGCCCAGCGCGCCATTTTCTTTAATAAACAGATGGGTGGAAAACCGGAAAAATACCAATAAAATTCGCTCTACAATGCGGGTAGCAATGAGGGAAGTGATGACAAAAAAGAAAAAATCAATGCCCTTTTGAATCGCTTCCGGAAAAACGAGAGACTGCGTAAAAAAGAATATTCCGCCGAGAAGAGCAAAGAAAAAGATATGGTCTTCCACCTCTTTGAGGAGGATTTTTCCTCGTTCTTTTCCTTTTCCTTGATATTTTTCAGCCAGATCTTTTAACACTCCTTCTAAATATTTTCCCAAAATCCCAGATCCCAACAGAATCCCCGTGGCTATTGCACAGCTGATCCAAGAATTTACGGCAAAAAATGAAGAGAAAACGGTCATAACCTGCTTAAAAAAAATTGCACCAAAAGAGTATATCAAACTATAAAAAAGAAATCTGATATGGGTATTTTGTAAAGGTAAAAACTGGCGGAGAGAGAGGGATTCGAACCCTCGATGGCTTTCGCCATGTCACGTTAGCAGTGTGGTGCCTTCAGCCGCTCGGCCATCTCTCCTGAAAACCTTTCTCCAGAATACCGAAAAATTTTTTACATTTCAATTGTTTTTCAAAAGTTTCTCAACCGTTCTCCTTCTTATTTTTGTTGCGCCTTTTCCCGGAGATAGGTACGCGCTTTTCCCATAAATTCTACGAATGGCATATCAAATCCCGCATCCAGGGCATTGTTTTTTTCCGTAACACTCAAAAATACATCGGTTTGAGGATTATATGATCCTGAAAAAAAGAGATCTTTTTGGTATGGGAGATTGGTAAATTGCACTTCCTCTGTGCTGATGAGGACTAAATCTGATTTTTTTACCGTAAATCCTGCGGTGGAAAATTTGTTTTGTACGCTCGTGAGGGCTGCATCTTTTGCTCTATTTTCTTGTGCTAAAGCTTGAAGTTTTGTTACTAAATCTTTCGCAGACAGTTTTTCTTCTATTGTGACTGAAGAATCGATAATTTGGGCTTTGGTAGCCATATGTTCTCGGAGATTATAAGTAAAAGAAAATGAAAAATCTTTTGCCGTTTGCGCTCCTTTTGAGGAAGAAATGGAAACAGGTTTACTCTCTGGAGCACTGGAAAAAGCTTTTGCAGATCGCACAAAAACGACATCGTTAGATTGTACGATAATATCAATGGGTTTTACTATAATCGTATTTTTAAAATCCTTTTGTGCAATAGAAAGAGCGAGCTCAACGGTTTCGGGAGAGAGAAATTTTGTATTTTCCTGAGGATAAGATGAAGGAGGTGTATCGGCAGTGTTTTCAGAAGGTGCGGCGTGCACGGCAGTAGCAGAAATAATGGCATCTTCTTCCGTTATTTTTGCCATTTCTTCCCCTGTATAGACGGTTTCTGTGGTTACCGGTTTTTCTTTCAGCAGAAAAGTGACCCTTGAAAAGGTATCTGCATCCGCGTTGTAAAGCGCAGAAAATGGTATTTTTTGTTCATTTACCGCCATAGAAAGGGAAAAGAGATGCGGAGCATCTTTTGCCTGTTCCATGGCCTCTACATAAATTCCATGGCTTTCAAACTGTTGTTTTGCCTGAGTGGAAAATTTTTCCAGGAGTGCTATGGTATCTAAAGAGATATCTTGGGAAGAAGTATTCGTGCCGATTTGCTGTACAAATGCTTGAAATTCTTCTTCTGTTCCACCTCCTCCTACCTGTGCAAAAAGGATACGATGCTCCAACTCTATTTTTTGCTGGATAATTTTTTGCAGAATCGGAGCGAGTTCTGCGGTTTGATCTTTTTGAATGCGATCGAGAGAAGATGCCAACAGAGATTTTGCGAGTTCGTATGACTGAGCCTTGGTAAGGTTTTGGACCATTTCAAAGGTCTCATCGACGAGCTCTAGCTTTCGAGTAGTTTGAAAATAGGGGTCCGATTCTTGTGCAACGAGATCGTCTCCGAGTGTTTGTAAGAGTGCGACGGTTTCATTGGTCACTTTCTTTTGGGGATAATTTTGCAAAAGAGAAGATACCAAAAAATAATATCCATCCAGGTCTTCTGGGTGCTGAGTAAAGTAACTTTGAAGGCGATCTGAAATGGTGGTAAAAGTTTTAGGGAAAGTTTTGGTGTCTATTTCTCCTGGGGCAGAGACAAGGCGTTCCAGAAGCAGAAAATCAAAAAAAGCAGAGGGAATCTCTGGCGATCTTTTTTTGAGGGCATCCAAGAGTGATTGCTGTTCCGAAGCGGCAGAAGCATTGGCAAAAAGGGAGAGGGCGTTCCAGTATTGTAATTCTTCTGTACTTTCTAAACTTGTTCCCGTTACCTTTGTGCTTAGGAGAGATGATTGCCCTTTTTGAACGGTATCCCAAATCTCTTTTTTTCTTATCATATTGCGGTAGAGGGCATTTTCTTCTTGTTTTTTTCGGAAAAAAGTAAGGTCTTCTCCAAAGGTACTTTCCTGTTGGAGGAGATTTTGATCTTGAGAACTCAGCGATCGAGCCCTAATAGTCTGTTTTGTTTTTTCAAAAAATGCATCATCTTTTTTTATTTCCGCGGTAATGGCTTCTGTCTCGTCAACGGAAGAAAGATGGAATTCTTTTTTGAGTTTTGAGAATCGTAAATTTTTTTGATCAGAACTGGATAAAAGCGCACTGGGAACAAGTGTGATTTGGTTTTTTTCGGGAAGAAAAAAAGAAGAAGACTTTTTTCCGCCTTCCATAAAATTGAGTATAAGCGATTTTTTTACCGCCTGAATAGTTGCTTTTCCATCACGATAGACGATGTTGGCCGTTCCTCCACTGAGAAATATTTCTAAATTCGGCAGTGCCACGGTTGCATTTTCAATGGTCGTGACCCAAATTTCCCCAGATTCCAAAGTTACCGCAGGGACGAAAGTTCCTTTGATAGTTGCTTTTGTTTCTGTTCCCATACGAAATGCGGTAAATCCGCCAAAATCTAAAGTCATCGAACTCTCTTTCGCGGTTTTAAAAACTTGCTCTGGTGAAAAAAGCATTCCAGAAGAAGAGGGGATTTCTGAAAAATCTCCCATAGTACTAACGCTCCCCACTACTTCCTGAACTTGGTCTCGTTCCCGGAAATCTACTTTTTCGAGGCGGCTTTCAAATGTTCCCGCAGCAAATACCACTCCTCCTAAAGAGAGAAGCACAAAAATAGTATGGAAAGCATACCGACCGAAAGAAGAGAGTTCCAGAAATGCCACAGCAAAATTGAGAAATTCATGTAATAATAGCATGAATTCTTAATATGTCAATAAAAAGACTGAAATTTCTCGCGGAAGAGATTCTCCGATGGTTTATTTTTTCCCAAAATGAAAAAAGGATTTTACTTTTTCCACCACCATCATAACCAACCGTGCTGGTTGCCAGAGATAGTTTTGAAAGAGTTCCACCGTTTCTCGTACTTCCTGAAGGGTCTCTTCTAAAATCCCCAAAACCCGAAAAAGCCGCACCAGGACGAGACAGAGGAGGAAGCTCATCGCTGTAAATCCAACGGTCAGCACAAAGTTCAACACATCCTGGCTGGTAGAAAGGGGAATATCAAACATACACAAGGGGGAGAAGTCCCCATTACCATACGCTATGTCCTTTAAAATGGTCAATATTTCGTAATATCCCAGGGTCTTTCTGCAGTGTTGACATCTGTTTTACCACTTTCAAATTCTTTGCCTTCAAAAACAAAGTTCTTAAAAAAGTTATACTTTTCTTGAATAAGAGTATTTTTGGCAGAAAGAAGCCGAAATTCATTTCCGTGCCGAATATAGTACAAGAATGATTCTGCAAAATCTTCAAACGGATCGGATGCGGCATATCCTCCCACAAAATCAAAATCAGTAACTTCGCTTTTTCTGGTTTTTTCATTGGTCCAAGAAATACTGTAGAAAAGAAGGCTGATATCGTTTTTGTAAATGGCTTGAGACCCATCCTTAAATGCACTTTCGCCTGATTCTGCATCCCCTACTAGTCCTCCGAGGTCTACAATATGCCCCATTTCGTGGAGGATTACATCTGAAAAACGAGGATCAGCAATGGCATCTTCCCGAATTTTGAGGAGAGACGCTCCTGAAAGGGCTCGAGGAAAGCGTTTTTCGTCATCTTGAAAAACAGAAACGGTTTGGAGCGAAGTGAGAAGAGTACAGGGAATCGCTCGGGAAACGCGTTCTATTGTTTTTTGCACTTGGGGATATTCTGTCGGGAATGTGGTTTTAGGGAAACATTTTGGCGCTTGTGGAGGGGCAATGGTGATTTTTTGGGGAGTTGGAAGAGGCGAAGGGGCTGTATTTTCAGAGGAAATGGCAGAGGCTCTCAGAAGTGATTTTTGAATCACCACGGGAGAAACCGCGTGAGAATCGGAAAAAGCTTCTGGATTTCCAGAAACACTGAAAATGGTCAGTACTCCAAAGGAGAGGATAAACATCCCCGCCGATTGCAAGAAGAGTGCAAAAATTTTCATCTCCTAAAAAATAAAAAGGAGGTTATCTTTGTATATTTTTTTGCTTTTGTCAAGTGGTACTTTTTCTTTTTTTGTAGTGTTCCATTTCTGACAGAGAAAAGGGGATATGTTTTTTTCTTTTTCAACATCTGTTACCATTTTTTGCGTTTTATAAGGAGAGGGAATTCTGGATACGAACACTCCTCATTATTTTTTTTCTGTGAACGAACGGATTTTTCATATCGAGCGGGATGAAACCGTTGCCGAAATAACGGCACGAATTCGAGAAACAAAAACCGACGAAGTGGTGTTGGTTATTCCTCGGCGGGCGGATATTTTTTTGAGTTCCGTTTATTTTCAGGTCCTTCGGACCGTGGCAGAGGAGGAATCTAAAATTCTTTCCATTGTTACCCTGGACAGTGACGCTCGAGATATGATTCGGCAAGTAGGAATCCCGGTATTTACCTCCCTTGAAGACCGTGAAAAAACACCGTTTGAACAAGCCGAAAACCGCCAAAGTGCGAAAAAAATCAGAAAAATCTCAATAGAAAAAGTGGCGACGACCGAAAGAATTCTTCCTCCGGAAGAACCAATTTCCTGGAAAAATTTTCTTTCGCGCCCCTCTCTCCATGCTCTTTTTTTCCTCCTGACCCTTTCTACGGTCCTCTTTTTTTTGGTGGCCACTATTGCTATTCCAGAAGCTCGTATTTTTATCGAGCCGGTGAAAAAAGAGAAGGAATCATTTGTGAATATCAATTTCTTGGGATCTTCCCAGTATACTGCATCAGACCTGAGGAAATGGGGGAATGCCGTATTTTCGTATCCTCTGGAAGAAGTGTTTGTACACGAAATGGATTGGGCAAAGGTTTCCAAAGATTTTCGGGGATCGGTGGCAAAAGGGGATATGAAGGTTTTTAACAAGGGGTATGAAGAGCGCATTTTTAAGCCAGGTACACGGTTTCAAACCGAAGCCGGAATCGTATTTAAAACCAAAGATTGGGTGAGAGTGCCTCCTCGGGCAGGAGAAAAGATGGGGGAAATTACCATACCGGTAGAAGCGGATATATACGATGCATTTGGCAGTTTTTCTGGCGAAAGAGGAAATCTTACCAAAAATCAGCGATTCTTTTTGCCAGGGTTACCGGAGGCTTCTCAAAAAAATGTATGGGGAGAAAACCCAGATCCGATGACGGATGGGAAAACGGTGTGGGTTTCTAAAATTACAGCAGATGATATTACCAAGGCGAAGGCAGAAATGGAGACCGATATGAAAACCAGGGCGAAAGAAAAGTTAGAAAAATTTTTAGAGACCAAAAACGCGAATGAAAAGCTTGATCTTGTTTTTTTGCCCGATGGATTACAACTTTCTACAGAAGTGTTAGAAATTACAGTTCCATCTGATTTAGTGGGGAAAGAACAGGAAAGCATTCATCTCTCTGGAAAGGTGCGTGTACGGAATTTGGCCTATTCCAAGGCGGATGTTTTAAATATTTTAAAAGAACGATTTATTCGGGATGTTTCAGATGGAATGGAATTCTCCAAACTCGATGAAAATATTTCTCCAGAAATTCTTTCGGTAAAAGACAAAGGGACTTTTATAAAGGCAAATGTTTCTGTTCGAGGAGTGGAAAGATATCTTATTGAAGCCAAAAGTGTTGGGGGCTTGGCGTTTGTGAACCGCGTAAAGGGAAATATTTTAGGAATGTCTCGCACAGAAGCGGAGTTGTATATGAACAATTTAGAAGAAGTAGAAAGTGCGCAAATTGTTTTATGGCCATTTTGGTCGAAATCTATTCCAAAACTCCCCGAAAATGTGGAGTTTGTGATTCAAGAGCCATAGAGGCGTGCCCTCATGGCCTCTACGAAAATGGTGGAAAAACATCTTCTTCCCGTGAAATGGCGTATTTTTCTGCTGTTTGTATTTCATCTGTCCATCGTATAGGAGCCCCAGAAATAAGAACCAGAGGGGTACATTCCGCGCCTTGACCCATTAGCACTTCCGCACAGCTGGCGAGATTGTCTGCCATATTTACAGTGGAGATTCGCAAAACACGATCGAAGAGATCTTTTTCTCCCCTCCGGTCTTCTACTCCTGAAAATCCGCTCCATGCGACTGCGACTCCCACTGTTCCACGGCGTCTGGGGGTTACGCGAGAATCGGAAATGACTATTCCCAAGCGGGAAAGTTTCCAGTGGTCTTGTATTTGTTTTTGGAGTGTGGCTGCGGTTTTAAACGGACTTTGTGGCCATAAAACATATCCACTGCCCGGAACATTTGAGGCATCTATTCCGGCATTAGCAATGAGAATTCCATTTTTTACCGTCATAAAGAGGTTTTCTGCTGGATGAGAAAGAATTTCTTCTGCTTCTTCTCGTACCAATTCTTCCAAAAATTTTTGAGAAATACGGTCTTGGCATAGCGCCACTACCTTGGAAGAAATGACCAGAATACTCTCTTCTTCTATCTTTTGAGGAAGATGTTCTTTTAAAACCCCCCAGAGATCATCTGAGGGGTTTATAATACAGGTAGGAATAGGGATGGCATTCATTTTTCTTATATGTGGAGATGTTTTTCTTTCTCCTTTTTTACCTGAATTTCTGCTTTTTTTACGGCTTCATCAATAACGGCGTATACTCCTGATCCGTAGCTTTCAGCGTGGATGACTTTTCCGGGAATATCCACCGTAATGGTACACATAAATTGGTGGGTTTTATCCTTTCCGTTGTACTTATCAATTTCAAATTTCACTTTTACAGAGGCATCGGTCTCGGCTTGTTTGGAAAAGTGGAGGAGTTTTTCTGCCTTCTCCTGTGCGTACTGTTCCTCTTCTGCCGTAAGGTTCAAATTTGCCGAATGAATCATGAAAGACATAAAAAAGGGGTAAAATGTCTTCCTCTATTTTCCTCTTTTCTTTTCAAAAGGACAAGAAAAACACAATGTGTGACCCTTCTAAAATTTTGCTTCTCCATTCTGTTCTTCTTCGCTTGCAAGTGCGGCGTAGAGCACCGGAATAATAAACAGGGTCAGGAAAGACGACACCGAAAGTCCAAAAATAATCGCACTTCCCAATGCTCTCCATACTTCATCCGACAGGGTTACGGGGATAATTCCCACAATAGTACACACGGAAGTAATAAATATGGCTTCCAACCTAGATTTTCCGGCATCAATAATGGCGGATTGAAACGGAATCTTCATTTTTAAGTTGAGTATGATTTTGTCGACGAGAATAATGGCGTTTTTTACTACAATTCCAAAGAGCGCCAAAATTCCAATGAGGCCTGGGAAACTGAGCGTAACATGAAAAATGGCCATTCCTATAAACACTCCAATGAGAGAAAGGGGGAGTGTTACAATCACAATAAATGCTTTTCTAAACGAGTTAAACTGGATCACAATCGTGGCGATGATCAGCGCAATGGCGACTATCATCGCGCGCAAAATGGAGTACACCGATTCCGTATTTTGCTCATTTTCTCCTCCGTATGTAATTTTATAGCCAGAAGGGAGCACATAGTTTTTGCTCTTCATGAGGTCTTGAAATTTTTTCAGGACTTCAGGAGCCGAAATATCGCCCGTAACGCTTGCGGTGAGATTTATCACCCGTTTTTGGTCGATGCGGTCAATACTTGCCGGAGCCGATTCTTGTGCGATGGTTGCCACATCTTTGAGAATGACTTTTTCCCCTTTGGCGTTTAAAAACTGGAGATTTTCAATATCTTCCAGTGATTTAAGAGATGGATCGTCAATGGTCGCTACCACTTCCCGTTCTTCGTCATTCACAAAAACCGTCGTAATTTTTACGCCTGATAGTGCGGTTCTTAAAAAACCTCCTACCGCAAGCGCTGTGGTGTTATGAAATTCTAATTTTTCAGGGATAAGGTGCAGGGTGTGTTCTGGTGGTGTTTTTTTAAAAGAAATATCGGTTTCCGTGGTCCCGGGAATCTCCTTTACCATTGCCTCTAAATCTTTTGCGATTTTTTCCAGTGTTACCAGATCATCTCCTGCAATACGGGCGTCAAATGCAGCACCAGAAGGAGGACCCGATTTTTGGGATTCCACAGAAATACTTTCGGCTCCCGTAATGTTTTGCACTTCTTTTCTCAGGACATCGGAGAGATCGTAGGAGGTAATACTTCGCTCCTCTTTGGGTTTTAGGCGAATGGTAATAGATGCCACACTGGATTGGCTTCCACTGCCTCCAAAAGTTTGGCGCGAAAGAGAGGCACTTTTTCCCACAGAAGTGGAAAAGTTCATAATTTCGGTGTGGGGGAGCAGTTTTTCTTCCACCTTACTAATGACCTCATTAGAGCGATTAAGACCAGTTCCCGTGGGCATTTCTACCACAATTGCAAGTAATTCTTGGTCAGACGGCGGAAAAAATTCTTGTCGCACTAGCCCCACTACGGGGAAGAGCATGGTCACAAAAAAGAGCAGCGTTGTTCCAGTAATAGTGATTATCCGTCTTTTTCTCGTGCTCATGCAGGCCTTTAGGGTTCTTTCGTACCATGGTAAAATCGCATCAAGATGAATAATTCCATGGATGAGCCGCTCGGAAAAACTTCTCGCTTCGGATTTTCCCTGATTTCTGAGAACGGCTTTAATGGCGTCGTCGTTATTCCATTCTTCTTTTACCCGCGCATTAGCCTTTTGCAGCGCTGCTTTTCCGCCTCTAAAATACCAGATGATGAGGAGGAGTGCAGAAAGGATGAAAATGCCTCCCACTGCATACGCCCACCAGGTTTTCAGCATGGCAGAGATAAGTGCTCCAGTAAATAAAAAGAGGAGTGTTACAAACCACCATCGGCTGGTAAATCGCACGCGTTCCAAAACGGCCGCCAATGGATGGTTAATCATCAGCGCGATAAGAAGGGATGCCACGAGTGTTACCGAAACGGTAATAGGAATAGCCTTAATAAATTGTCCCATCATTCCACTGGCGAGGAGAAGCGGTAAAAATGCCCAAGTAGTGGCAAAAGTTGTCGTCGTGAGTACCAGTTTAAAGTCGTTGAGAACCAGAAGAACCGCCTCTTCGGGCGTAAACTTTCCACTTCGCAAATATTGTTTTGTTGCCGAGACCACCACAATCGCATCATCCACCAAAAGCCCGAGAGAGAGGAGGAGCGAAAAAAGAGAGAGGAAATTCATGGTAATACCCGCCAGATGCATGACTCCAAATGCCACACAAAAAACGAGAGGAATGGCAAGCCCCGCCACCAATGCTTCTTTTAACCCCACAAAGAGGAATAAAATTCCCATTACTAGCGTAAGGGTCAGCAAAAAGTCATGTTTTAGCTGCGTATACTGTTCTCTAATTTTTTTTGCCGTATCAATGGTATTGTCTATCACTATAGATGGAGGGAGGATCTTTTTTTGCTCTTCTATTACGGCTGTTGCCGCATCTACGGTGTCGGTAATAGACATTCCCGTACGCTTAATAATTCCCAAAGAAACCGCATTTTGAGGGATAGATCCATTTGACGAAAACCGGGCAATGGTTGTTCGTTCTCGGGCTTTTTCTTGTACTGTGGCAATGTCCTGTAAAAAAATCATTCCTCCATTGGCATTGTGACCTACAGGAATCATTTGAATGGCTTTTTCATCATAAAATCGTCCGTCTGTCCGAAACGCAATATCCAATACTTCATTATGAAACACACCGGAGGGAACGGCATGGTTAAGGGCTGCAATGATTTGGTTTACCCGCTCGGTGCTGAGGTGATAAAAACTGAGTTTCTCAGGAATGTAAGCAACGGAAAACTCTTTTAGGTCTCCCCCTGAAATTTGGACTTCCTTAATGGATGCAATTTTTTCCAGTTCATCTTTCATATTATCGGCATATTCTCTCAGCGCAAAACCGTCTACGGGTCCTGCAATACTAAAGGTGTATACCGGCTGGTCATCAAAAGATGCCTCTAAAACCACCGGATCGGTGGCATCATCTGGCAAATTGCGCACGGTTGCAACGGCATCCCGAACGGCACGAACAGAACTGGTGAGATCCTCGTTGGCGTTAAATTCTACCGAAATATTACAAAACGAATTGACCGACCGCGAAGTGAGCGTTTTGATTCCTTTTACTCCGCTCACGGCTGTTTCTATTTTTTTGGCAACGAGATCTTCCATGTCCGCTGGAGAAGCCCCCGGAACCGAAACGGTGATGACCGCAAATGGGATTTTTACTTCGGGGTTTAACTCCAGTGGGAGTTGCTCAAACGACCAAATTCCCCAAATGAGAATCATGGCGATCATCAACAGTACCACCCGTGTTTTGGTGACGAAAAAATTCAGCCATGAATTGCGAAGTTCCGGACGAAATTCGAGTTTTTCAAGGTACAAATTGTCGGTGGTTTGGGGAGAATCGGACATGAGGAGAAAAAGAAAAAGTATCTGAATTCGCGGGATTTTTCTACTAAAAATACGCAGGTATTGTGACAGGAAAAAAATGGCTTGAAAAGCAGAAGATAATGCAATTTTTGTTTACGATTTTTGGGAGAGGGTGAAGTGGGGCATAAAACTGAAGCTTATTTTCCATACTCCTCCAAATACTATTATTCCCATCCCAATATTTATTGCCAGTTCTGTAACGCTGTGGGACGGAAAAATCCACAAACATATTCCCATCAGGATTGAGGCAAAAACCGAAATCTTGAGATTTTTCCAAAAAAGAGGAGGAGGGGCTGAGAGTGAAAGTTTTTGCGATTGCCAAACAAAGAACAGAATTTGCGCTAAAAATCCACCCAAATACCCCATTCCTAGGGCAAGAGTGGGAGAAAAATATTGCATTCCTATGGCTATTCCTCCGCCAAAAAGGAGAAAAATACCATTGGTGTACAGGGGCGTTTGCGCGTCTCCTTTGGCATGAAATGCTCGAGAAAGGAGGTGGTAAAGCGATTCTAACGGAATGGCAATACTCAGGAAAAGCAGGAACGACGAAATCCACTGAAGGCTGTGCGATTCGGGAGGAAATTTATAGAGAATCCGTAGAACCGTGGTTCCCAACATTAAAATTCCTACCATTGCCGGAATACTCCAAAAAAGAATTTTTCCCGCCGTGTTCCAAAATTTTTCCGAGAAATGGGAAAGCTCTTTTTTTGCGCTGTGGGACGAGAGGATTGGAAAAACCGCAGTCGCAAAAGCAATTCCAAAAATAGATACGGGAGCGCTCTGCAAATTTCTGGCGTATAAAAATGCCGTGTACATTCCTTCTGCGCTTTGGGTGGCAATGTTGGAAAACAAAAAGAGGAGTACTGGCAACGCTGTAATACTCATGGCTTTTAATACCATGGAAGACAGAAGCTCTCGCAGTACGGGATCCTGAAAATTGGCGTGCGGAAAAAACCGCTCCGGTTGTATGAAGTACTCTAACAGTCGACAAAAGAGATGGAGAAAAGCCCCAAAAATAACGCCGCCTCCGGCTGCTAAAATGCCATAGTCATGCGCAAAAAACACAACACCCATAATAATTCCTACATTATAAAAAATGGGAGAGAGTGCGGTAGACCAAAAATGCCGAAACGACATGAGAAAAGTGCCTAAAAAATTGGAGATGGCAAAGATAAAATTAGCGCATAGTACGCACCGCACAAGGGTTACAAAGGTTTCACCCGTATTTTTGAGGATAACGGGAAAAAGGATCGAGAGGATTTCTTCCATAAATATCCCGGCTACCAGAATAACCAGGACAAAGATTCCATTGAGAACGCCAAAAAAATTCCCAAAAACGCGATTCCCGTGCTCTGGAGAAACTTCTCGTTCTCGCAAAAAAAGGGGAGTAATGAGCCCTAAAAGGGCAGAGCTCACCAATGCCATCAGTAAAAAATCTCCCAAAACGAAAGCGGAAAAATACGCATCGGTGGCAATGGAAGTGCCATATACTCGTCCAAAAATCATTTCCCGTACAAACCCCAGAATGTAGCTGAGAATGGTTCCTCCCGAAAGAAGGACTGTGCCGGTTATAAAACGGGAAGAGAAAAACATCAAGCAAAAGTATAGCAGAATCATGAAAAAACGCTTGAAGAATTTTTAAAAAAAGGATAGGATTGCCCGACAGAGAAAACACTTTTTTTGACTCCTAATTTTTATGAGAACTCCAAAAGAAAAAAAAAGAATCGTTCCCCAGTATTCTCGAAAAGTAATGCGAGAATTGGCAAAATCGGAAGAATTTAAAGTACGAGGGAAACATGAGCAGGCTTTAGAAGTGGCGCAGAAGATCTTAGAAAAAGATCCGGCGTGTGTTGCAGCGGCAGAAGAAATTGCGGACAATCTTCTCTCTATGAATAATCATAAAGCGGCAGAGAAAGCTGCGCGGTTTGTGCTTTCTTTGGATCCCAAAAGCTATATTTCTAATTATACGCTTGGATTTTTAGCCCTTACTAAAGGGGACGATCCGCAGGCGTTACCGTATTTGTTTGCTGCTAATGAAGCGGCGCCCAATAATCCAGAAATTTTGCGATGTTTAGGCTGGTCACTGTTTCACACTGGAGCGCGAATAGAGGGAATTGCGACCTTGGAAAGGGCATTAAACCTCCGTCCTGATGATTCTATGATTCTCTGTGATTTAGGAGTGTGTTGTTTGCATCTTAATTTTTTTGAGAAAACAATTCGTCTTTTTGAACGGGCTTTGGCATTGGATCCTGAAAGTGCGAGAGCAAAAGAGTGTTTGGACGCTGCAAAAGGTCTGCGAGACCAGGCCATAAAAGACCAAGAGGGAAAAGGCGGACAACCAGCGTAATTATTTTCTCTCCTCATGGAATTTTTTCCCATTATTGTTTTTATTTTCCTGTTCACCCTTATTCCACTGTGCGTTTGGGGTGCCCGAAAAAAATGGAAAGGACCCATGCTCCATGGAATGCAATGGGGTGTCTTAGGTGGACTTTTTATTCTCCTTATAGCGCAGTGGATTCATTTTCTTTTCTTTTCAGAAAATACCAGTACGGGAATTTTCTTTTGGGTCTTTATTCCGTGGACGATATTACTGGTGGGGGAAACTATTTTTTTGGTGTGGTGGGAGCGACGGAAAAACCATTGAGGAATACTGAAAATTCCGCAATACTTCACCGGTGTATGATATATCCCTCAGAACAACATCGCGCAAAAATGGTTCGCGATTTTTTTCGCTTTTTTGCTATTTCTCCTATTCCAAAGCGCTTGGAGGAATTTTTAGGAAGTTCTTTGTCTGACGCGATAAATCACGCCCCTACACCAAAAAAAAACAATACTCTGGAATACTTAAAAAAAGGAGAAAAATGGGCATCTTTTCTCCGGTTTTGCCCCTTTGTTCGTGGCGTTGCCATCGTAAATACCGTCAGTTTTGGCGTGGCAAAGCCGTTAAGTGATATTGATGTACTGGTGGTAACGGCGCCGCATAAAATGTGGACAGCACGATTTTTTGTGACCCTTTTTTTGGCTTTATGTGGTGTAAGAAGGAGCAAAATCCGCATTGCCGGGCAAATGTGTCTTTCGTTCTTTGTGGATGAAACGGTGGCGGATTTTTCTGCTCTCAAACTTCCGTTTGACCCCTATTTGGCGTTTTGGTGTGCGGGGATGATTCCTGTTTTTGGAACATCCTTTTTCTCCGCATTTTACACCCAAAATACGCCATGGGTTTTGAATGAGATTGCGGTTCCGATTCTGTTTCATCCCTCAAAAATTCCTAGTGGAAAAAACACATTCCAGAGTGTTTTAGAAATATTTTTTTGTTTTATAGAAAGCCCTATTCGGTATTTTTGGAAAAAAAGAACGCTCCACAAAAAATCTCTCTTAAAAGACCAGTCGGGAACGATTGTTTCGGAGCATATTTTAAAATTTCATGACGAAGACAAGCGGGAAGAGTGGGCGAAGAGAATGGCGTAGAGACGCCTCTCTGGGGCGTCTCTTTCTTTCTGATGGTCTCTTTTTTGTCGCGGTGGAAAACAAAAAACAAAAGGGCTGACTCTTCTGGTGTTCGTTTTTGCCTTGCAATGTGAAAAGAAATTATTCTAATTTTTGAAAACATTGCTAATATGAGATGGGTTTTCTTAAAAAGCATGAATAATATTGCGTTTATTGATGGTCAAAATTTACATCTTGGTACTGCGGAAGATGGATGGAAGGTTGATAATAAACGATTCCGAGTATACCTAAAGGATAAATATAAAGTCGACGAAGCTTATTATTTTATGGGATGTATATCCAATAAAAATCAACTTTTATACCAAAACCTTCAAAGAGCAGGTTTCATTGTTATTTTTCGCGAACATAATGAATTTTTAGAAGGGAAAAAGAAGGGTAATGTTGATACTGATATTGTTTTTGAGATTATGAAAAGCCTTATTGAGGAAGAGTTTGGAAAAATTATTTTGGTTTCTGGAGATGGCGATTACAAAAAAACAGTTGATTACCTCTTGAAAAAAGACAAATTTGAAAAGATTTTGTTTCCCAATTTTAAAAAAGCTTCGTCCTTGTATAAAAAAATGGGAAATAATTTTTTCATTTCCCTTTCTACTCCAGAAATAAGAACAAAAATTGAGTACCAAAAAGAAAAGGGTGGCTAAAGCACTGACACTTTTTGCACCCCTTTTCGTGGTAATCTACCCTTATTATACCCACTCATTTCTTGGGAATCAATATCATTTCCCCTATGCCCATTTCTCCTCTTATTACCGACAAACTTCTCTCTCTCCCTGTTTCCCCGGGCGTATATGAAATGAGGAATGAGGATGATCAAACCCTGTATGTGGGAAAGGCAAAAAACCTCAAAAATCGGGTAAAATCGTATTTTTTGCCGTCGGCGAAGCATTCTCCGCGGATTCAAAAACTCATAGAAAAAGCAACCGACCTTTTTTGGACGGAAACTTCTTCGGAAATAGAAGCGCTGGTGCTGGAAAGCAATCTTATTAAAGAGAAAAATCCGAAATTTAACATTCTTTTGCGAGATGATAAAAATTTTGTGTATATCAAAGTGACGGTCAATGAGGATTTTCCTCGTATTTTTACCACTCGCCGCATTGTAAAAGACGGTGCCAAATATTTTGGTCCCAAAACTTCTTCCTCTAGTGTTCATCAAACCATTGACCTTCTGCAGGATATTCTCAAATTCCGCTCTACCCCTTTAGAAATCACCGAAAATACGCCCGGAAGCGTTACGGTAAAATCCGCTGGAAATCTCAAATATCCGTGCCTTAATTACCATCTTAAAAAATGTGACGCACCGTGTATTGGAAATATGACCAAAGCGGACTATCGCAAAAAAATAGACGAAGCCCTGCGGTTTTTAAAAGGGGATTACCACGATATTCTGAAATATTTACAGGAAAGGATGCAAAAGCTGGCAAAAGAGGGAAAATTTGAGATCGCGGCAAAAGTGCGAGACCAGTATTTTTCCGTGCAAAAGATTTCAGAAACACAGTTGGCAAGCGCTCCAGACGAGCTTTCGGCAGATATTATTGGTATGACGGAACTGTTTGGGCGGGCGTTTTTTCATGTGTTTTCCGTACGGGATGGAAAGATGGTGAATTCGGAAACCTTTTCTGTTGATCTCAAAGAAGGAATTTCGTCCGACGGGAATCACGAACAAGACGGATCCGAAGCCTTGAAAGCCTTTTTACGAGACCATCCCGGACGAGTAGATGATGCGCCAAAAGTTATCGTCGTGGATTCCCAATATTTTTTGGAAGAAGAAAAAGATTTGTGGGAAGAGTATTTTCGTATTTCGTTTGGGAAAAGCGTGGAAATCACTTTACCTCGGCAGGGGAAACGGAAAAAATTATTAGAGCTTGCGCAGCAGAATGCGGTAGCATTTGCCAAAAGAAATAGTGCCAGCTTTTTAAAGCGTGATGAAGACAGTGATGAAGTCTTGAAAATTCTCCAAGAAAAATTAGGGCTCGAGAAAATCCCGAAACGAATGGAATGCTACGATATTTCTCATTTTTCCGGGACGGAAACCGGCGCGTCTATGGTGGTGTTTGAAAATGGAGAACCAAAACCGGCAGATTATCGGCATTTTTCCATTAAAACCCTTGCTCGAGGCGATATTGACGATTTTGCATCGCTTCAAGAAGTTCTTACTCGTCGTCTTGCACGACTCCCAAAAAAATTTCCGGAGGATTGGAAATGGAAAAAATTAACGACTAAAAAGGATTTTGCAGGGTTTATGTCTGAATCAACGGTGTGGGCGCGATTAATCGCGCCCCTACAATCTCGCATTTCTTTTTCTCCCGACGGAAAATTAGAAAAACAAAAGATGGTGCAATTTTGGGTTGTAGAGACGGTGAATGAGGTAGAGACGGTGCATGCACCGTCTCTACAAAATGCAATGGCAATAGAAGACGACAACGAAACCGCACGGGTTTTATGGTGGTCGGGTAGAGACGCAAAATCTTGCGTCTCTCCAGAAAACGCATGTGAGGGTGCCATAAATCCCGCGCCTCCAGAACAAAACGACCTTGACCGTTTTGCACTTACCTCTTTTTTGTCTGGATTGAGGGGGAAAAAAACCGCTGAAATAATTCTTTCCCCAGAAGATGATCGCATTGCGCTCTTGGAGGAATATGGTTTTGAGACCTGTAGAAACGCATTGCAATGCGTCTCTACAAAATCCCTTTCCAAAAACAAAAAGGAAAGTTTTCAGCAAATTCCAGATCTCATTGTTATTGACGGTGGAAAAGGGCAGCTCTCATCCGTAGTAGAGATTTTAGAAAAAACAGAATATGCGAGTATTCCGCTGTGCTCACTCGCAAAACGGGAAGAAGAAGTGTTTGTTCCGCATAAAAAAGACCCGATTGCGATTTTAAAAGATTCACCGGAAGGATACCTTTTGCAACGCTTGCGAGATGAAGCGCACCGGTTTGCCATTACCAAAAACAGAACCGACCGTGAAAAATCGGCACAAAAGTCGGTTCTGGATACTATTCCGGGGATTGGAGGAAAAACAAAGAAACTCTTAAAAGAAAAATTTGGGAGTATCGCAAAAATAAAAAATGCGAGTGATACAGAATTGTTAGAAATTGTTTCGGGAAAAGTGTTGAAAAATTTGCGGGAGAATCTGTAGGAATGAGGAGATTCTCATTTAACCCCTAATAACAGCACTTTACAAAAATTATCCCCCTACATTATTCTTCAAAAAGTCTCTGTTCCTTCTTTTGTTTTCATGAAAAATTCGGAAAAAACAACTCTCCACATCATTGGATCTCTCTTCTTTCTTATCGCGGTTTATTTTGGATGGACTTTCGGGAGAGCGTTTTTTTAAGAAGACGCTTTTCCTCTTTCATACTCCACCACCTCAAACCCATAGGCATGCCGTTCATCTCGTGCAAAATGGGTTCGGGAAAGCTCAGTCCACTCTTCAAAATCTACTGTGGGGAAAAACGCATCTGCTTGATGAAAATGGGCGTGAATGTGCGTGAGGGAAAGATGCGTAGCGTATGGCAAAAAAAGGCGATAAATCTCTGATCCCCCAATAATAAAGAGGTCTTCTGCGTTCTCTAAAATTTCTTCTGGAGTATAGGCAATACTGACTCCTTCTGCGGTAAAATTTTTATCCCGTGTTATTACAATATTTTTACGATTGGGGAGCGGTTTCCCAATGCTTTCAAAAGTTTTTCTGCCCATCACCACGGTTTTTCCCTTCGTTGTTTCCCAAAAATGGCGCATATCTTCCGGTAAATCGCAGAGGAGTTTGTTTTTTTCTCCAATCTCAAATTTTTCGCCAATGGCAGCAATAAGAGTAATAATAGGCATTTTACAAAACATAAGAAAATCGTTCCTTTATTTCTAAAAGATCTTGGGGAGAAATATTCCCTACTTTTTGCCGTAAACGGCTTTTATCAATGGTCCGTACTGGAAAAAGAAGCGCGACTGAATCTTGCGGTAAACCCGTGAGGGGGGCAGAGAGAAAAAAAGTCGTCATTTTATCTTTAGCATTGAGATTGGTGGTAATGGGAAAAATAACTACCGTATTCATCCGATCGTTTAAAATATTATTTTGGATCACCAAAACAGGGCGAACCCCGGATTGTTCAGATCCTTGGATGGGATTTAAGTCCGCCCAAAAAATATCACCCTGGAGTATCAGATGCGAGGGGAAAGAGAGAGCCATTCATTTTCAGTTGGCAAATCAGAAAAGTGCATTTGAGAAAGTTCTTCTGCTTCTTTTTGCAGTTTATGCGTGAGCCAGTCCTGTAAAATTTTTTCTAAAAATACTCCCAATGCGATATTTTCTCTTTGGGAAGCGTCGCGCGCTTCTCGCACCAAAACTCTGGGCAGAAGTGCCGAAATACGAACTTTTTGAGGAGGCGAAACAATAGCCATAGGGGAAAAGATATTACGAAACCATATTACGATTTTTGATACCGTTTTTGCAAAGAAATTTTGGGAACCGCTCTACAGGTCTCCGCCTAGCATTTTTTTGGGCGATAAAATGCCTTCCTGAATTTCTCCAAATCCCATCCATTCACCATTACAAAAAATGGCACAAGATTGAGGAATTTCCTGTGAGGGGGTATTGTAATTCACCAATACAGTGCGTCCCATAAACAAATCTTTCTGCTGTTCGGGGGATACCAAAATCGTTGGCAATGCAAAATGCTCTGGCAAAAACGGTTGCACTTTTTCCCAGGAAATGGCGTCTAATTCGCATGCATCTTTCAGTAAAAAATTTCCAAGGGATTCCCGTGTTAATGCCGTCATATAGGCAGTACTGCCCATGGATTCCCCTAAGTCTTGCACAAGGGAACGAATATAGGTTCCGCTGGAGCACTCTACAAAAATTTCCGCGGTGGGAAAATCAAAATGAGATATTTCGAGTTTAAAAATCTCTATCGTTCGCACGGTAAGGGTTACTTCTTCTCCATCTCGAACACGGTCGCAGGCGCGTTTCCCATTAATTTTTAATGCGGAATAGACGGGAGGCATTTGTGAAATTTTTCCTAAAAACTGTGGAATTATCTTTTCAAAATCTTCCAGTGTAAAAGAAGCTGTTGGAAGTTCTGTTTTTTCGCCTTCTTCGTCTCCCGTGGAGGAATATATGCCAAACCGCATTTGCGCCCGGTATGATTTGGATGCCAAAAGAATATGTGAAAGTGCTTTTGTACCGCCATTTACGCCGAGGATCATGAGCCCTTCTGCTAAAGGGTCCAAAGTCCCGGCGTGCCCAATTTTTTTGGTCTGTAATGCTTTGCGGGCAGCACGAATAACGGCAAACGAAGAAATGCCTTTTGGTTTATGGACTATAATAAAGCCGTTGGGGGAAGAGTGAGAAGTATACAGAGGCTATATGGGGAAGAAAGTTCTGAAATAAGATTAGAGCACTGAGGATAACAAATGGTTTATGAAAAGAGTATACCGAAAGCGTGGGTATGAGGAGCGAAAATGAACGGATTATTCATAAAAATCATCCCCATACCAATGAAATACACATAAAACAATAAATAGGGAAAATCCTATATTTTCAAAAAGGTACATCTTTGCGCACCTGCAATACAGCAAATGTTGACAAATGTGATGAGTCCTAGTAAAAATAATTCTCTTTTTTTATTATTCCGTCTTTATGGAATCAGTTCAATGTGCAATTCGATCTGCATTATTTTTAGGAAAGGAGATAAAACAGAATGAATCGGCTTTTTTTACCACAATAGTAGATACCACTTTAGAGCGTTTGGAAAAGATAGGAATTGATAAAAATGAGCGTTGTGAAGCACATTTTGAAAAAATGGTGAGAGACTATATTCATAAAATTCGTTCTTCTCCTGATGTTTTGCAAGTATTACAAAGTGAAAATGTAGTGGTGACTGTAAGGTTCCAGGGAGATTGTTCTCCAGGATCAAAGGTTTACATTTTCGCTGCTTTAGGGAATGTTCAAGGAGATATAAGAGGACAATGTCGATCATTTTTAGAAGAAATGAGAATTGGGCATTTTACAGTGCCTCCCAAACAGAAAAATATAAGTGTTCCACCAACGAAAAAGATACACAATACGAAAATAGAGCCAGTAAAAGAAGCTCTACACGATTTTATTACCTCAAACAATGCATTCCCTTCGTATGAAGAGTTTCTCCAATATTGCAGAGACTCTCTAAAAACATCACTTTCTCCTATTTCAGATGCTGATCTTTTTACAGTTTATGAAGAACTGGTACGAAAATGTATATTAGAAAAAGAAGAGTATGTAAAAAAAACTTTTGTAACAGATCCTGTCCTGGCAGTGCAATTTTTTAAAGAACTGGTAAATAATTCTGTTGAGGATATTCGTTTTTCACAAACCGTAGCTCGTCTTCTATTCTTTTTTAATAATCTTCGTTTTGATGTGGAACTAAAACTCCAAATAGAACACAGTGTGAAAAATATGATTGTAAAAATATTTCAACAAGAAATGCATGCTTTAGCGGGGGATAATAATATTTTACACTGGTATAAAAATTATAAAATAGTAAAGAAGAATATGGAGAAGAGAGAGATTATTTATCGTAATTTTGCTGGACTGTCTGAGATTTTACAGCAACTGTTAGCCTCTGGTGCTGTAAAAGAAGCACAAGAAATTGCCCATGAAATACTCGCCTTAATCCCGGAGATGGTTCCCAATAGTATAAAAAACAAAATCCAACTTGATCATTTAGATGGGAAAAAGTCAGAAGCGTTAAAATGTGAAGCAGAGACTGCTTTACGGTATTCTTCAGAAAAATTAGCTCCAACACCACCAGAAACCCCAAGAGAAGAAATTGCTGTTCCTGTAGAATCCGTAATCCCTGAGCCAGATCCAGGATTAGGACTTGAAGATTCAAAAGGTGTGGGATTAGCAGAATCACCTCCTTTAGGAACAGAAACTTCTACACCAACACTTCCAGAGTCTGTAGAAAATGCAACACCAAAAAATGCAGAACCACCAACGCCTGCAGCACAACAAAAACCGGCACCAATACATCCTAAAACAGTAAAAAAAGCAAAAGAGTCTTATGAAGACCTGCCCCATATTACAATGCTCCTGGAATTTTTAGCATTCATGAAGGAATCATCTCCCAATAAAAATGAATTTGAGGGATTGACAATAGCCGATATTGAAGGACTCAAAAAAGATGCGTTAAAAAAAATGGAAAGAGCTCGAGATTTTTTAACACAACCTTTCTTAAAACCTTCCGTAATAAATGGAGTACCGTTTTTTATTAGGGGGCGTCCATTAACTCCATCAGAAAAACAATCTTCATTTTTTTGTGGATCCCTTATTTTTAAAAGGGAAAATGGAGAGGAACAAGAAATGCCTTTTTCTGTTCGTAAAAATACATGGGCACTAGAAATAGATGGAACCATAACTATGGATGACCTGTTAGAAAGTGAAGGAGCCCAACTGCAGTACTTTGGAGAAATATTAAAGTATGAGGTTTTTAAGAATTTGCAGGCTATTTCGTGTCGCGCTCCAGATAATTACCCATCTCAAAACGATTCTGCTCGATTCTTTGGTCCTAGAAAAGAATCCGGTGGTGGTAATTATCTCAGAGATCCTGATCAAAAACTTATTACTCCTTCTGACACCACTCATCCTGAAAGTAATGTTCCAATGCAATCTTGTCGGACTGTCCTAAAACATCTACGAGTGCTCCCTATTGGGCAACAACCTTCTGTAGAAAAAAGAGAAGAGGCTCGTGATTTAGGGTACGGGGATATAACAAATCCTAAAAAGCAGAGAAATATACTCTATGAAAACCATGGACTAGAAAGTTTGGTAAAAAAAGCAGAAGACCGAGAAGTGGATATAAAAAGGGAAAAAAGAATGATTGCATTACTGGAACCGGATACTCCGCTTGCAGTACAAAATTTTATTCGCGCAAAAATTGCCATAAAACTGGCACGGTCAGGTCTTATCCATTTTACTGTCGCTGGTAATTCCTCCTCGGATCAAGAAATACAATATAGAATGTAAGAAACCTTTCTCCATTATAAAGCCATTCCCTTTTTTACCTCCTGCAAAAACTGTTGTACAAAAACTTTTTCCGAAAACTCTTCTGCCCGTGCGCGAATTTTTGCAGTATTTTTTTGAAATTTTTCTTCTTGTTCAAAAAACTCTGGTAATGCGTCTAAAAGCGCTTCGGGGGTTTGTGGTGTAAAAAATATTCCCGTTTCTCCATTTATGACACTCTCAGTCACTCCTCCTTCTCCGTAGGCAATAACGGGTTTTCCGCACGCCATGGCTTCTACGGGGGCAATTCCAAAATCCTCCAGCCCGGGGAACACAAAGCCCCTGGCGCATTCTAAAAATTCTTTTACTTCTTCGTCAGATTTGCGTCCCAAAAATTCTATATTTTTACCCGCCATTTCCTCCAGTCTTATGCGGTCACTTCCGTCTCCAATAATCACCAATTTATGCTTGGGAATACGAGAAAACGCCTGTACTGCAATATCAATTTTTTTAAACGGTTCTAGTGCCGAAACAATCAAAAAATACTCTCCGTGTTTTTCTGTAGCGGTAAATCGTTCCGTTTCTACGGGAGGATATAAAATATGCGAATCCATTCGTCTCCAGTATTTCTCTATTCGTTTTTGCGTCGTGCGGGAATTGGCAAATAAAAGGTCTGGACGATTTGAGGAAGCACTGTCCCACACTCGTAATTTGTGGAGAATGAGCTCCATCATTCGTCGTTTAAGCCATGCAAATGTCCCCGTTGCTTTTTCGTCCAAATACGCATGGAAATAATCCCACGCATACCGCATGGGGGAATGGCAATAACAGGCGTGAAATACATGGGATGGGACAATAATTCCGTGTGCAAAAGCACTGGAGGATGAAATAACGAGGTCAAATTCCGAGAAATCGAACTCCTCAATAGCGCGGGGCATTTGAGAAACAAGGAGTTGACGGGGAACACCGAGGTCTACCCATTTTTGGAGAGAGGAAACGCGCACCTTTTCTTTGGGGAAAACGGTTCCGCACGCTTTCTCATCATACAAAAGGGTATAAATGGGGGCGTCGGGAAACATTTTTTGAAAAGTATCGACTACTCTCTCGGCGCCTCCCATTTTTGCCAGCATTTCATGAACCAGGGCTACCTTCATGGATGAGTATTAAAACGGTAAATCTTCTGGTTTGATGTCTGATTCGTATTGGATGGCAGGGATTTCTGGCATTGAGTCGGCGAATTCTTGCTTTTGGGAGGATGAAGTGTATGAAGATGATGCAGAAGCCTCAAAGGGAACATCGGGAGATTCGTGTCCGGGAAGCGTAATATTTTCGGCAACGATTTCTGTAGTATATCGTTTTTCACCGTCCGGTGTTTCCCATGATCGGGTTTGAACCCGTCCAGAAATAAAAATTTTGTGTCCTTTTTTTAAAAGGTCTTCTCCTTTTTCTGCCAAAGCGCTCCATGCTACCACATTGTGGAATTCGGTTTCTTCTTTGTCTTCTCCGGTTATTTTGTCTTTCCAGCGTTTATTGGTGGCAACAGAAAAATTTCCAACGGAAATACCATTGGTGGTTTGTTTTAATTCGATATCTTTGGTGATATTTCCAATAATTTCTACCGAATTGAGCCCTGAAGCAAAAGGAACACTGGAAGAAAGGGCTGGATATGATCCTGTTTTAGGGGTCAGAAGAATAAAATCATCTCCTGTTACTTTTGTTTTGTAGCGGTTTTTTCCGTTTTCATCCTGCCAAGAATCGGTTTTAAGAGATCCCTCAATATACACTTGAGATCCAACGGAAGCGTATTTTTCAATATTTTCTGCATTCCAACGCCACAAAGTAACGGTATGAAATGAAGTGGAATCTTGCAGAGATCCTTCCCGGTTTATTTTGGTGGTGACGCGGAGGTTAATATCGCACACCGCTACTCCAGATGGGAGCTGGCGCACTTCTGGTTTTTCCGTAAGGTAGCCGATAAGTTTTACGCGGTTAAGAGCAATCATAAAAAGAAAAAAATCGCTTCTATTCTGTCATATATTGAAAAACTTTTCAAAGGACAAAAAGATATTCGCTTATCACAGTGGAAGGGGGGGTGTTCCGATTGGTATTTATTTTTGACGAGGATTTTATAGAATGGGGAGATTTTTTATACCCTTTACCATGTAATTTCCGAATTCATCATCGTATTATTTTATACATTCACAGAGAAATATCGATTTTGATGAAAAAAAGGGCTTTTACTCTATTCTTCTGGCGCGCTGCATGAAGGAACCCTTTTAGTGTATCGAGGACCAAATAATGAGATTTAAGATGAAGCATTTGATCCTTGTTTTCCTCGAAAAGTAGGGGGCCTGAAAATGGATCCCATTGTGGTAGAGGGGTAACAGTCTTATTTTTTGTAGGCATCTTGTCGATTTTTTATATCCAGAATTTTTATCCCATCTTCATGTTTCTTAAAAAGAATACGGTATTGTCCAACTCGACAGCGGTATTCATTCTGTTTTGCTCTTAACTTCTTAATATTCAAATTCGTCCATTCATAATCAACAATAGTTTCAATAGTCTGCAAGATTTTTTCTTGTATCGTGGGATCCAGATACTCATCTAAATTTTTGAGCATGGCTTTATATACAGATTTCTTCTCCTCTTCATTATTGGGGTGGAGATGGAGGGAAGGGGCTTTTTGAGAAACATCATTTGGAAAAAAGCTTATGTTCTTCAGTGCCGTAAAGAGTCTATCCCTCAATATTTCATAAAATTCTGGATTATTTGATCTCCAATCGTTTTCAGTATCATCTTTTAAACATCCTTCCTGGTCTACTATAATGCTTAATAGTGCATTATTATTTTGTAATTTTTTTTGCTGAGGGATAAGGGTTATTTGAAAAGAGTCCTTTTCATCTTCTTCATTTTCCTCTTCGGTACATAATTTTTCTACAGAGCAGAAAAAATCAACATTTCCAATCTTTATGACTTCAAAAGATGTACAGGGGAAAGACTCTCTTTTTTGGTATATCTGTAAAAATAATTTCTCATTTTCTTGCTGAATATCTGTTAATGAAAAATCTGCTAAAAGTGCATTATAATCGCCTTTCCAAGCAGAAGAAAAATTATCTGCAAAACGGGTGATATCAGCCATACTCGATATATTCTGTTCGCCATTTAAAAGATGATAGGGGAGAAAAATTTCTTCCCTTGGATCTGGATCCGTATCTGTATCCAAAGGTTGACCGCCCATAGCATCAGGACCATTTATATTTTCTTTCGGAATATGTTGATGATTGTCTAGCACTTGTTGAAAAGGGGGATGTGGGCTGGGATTCTCATTATTAGGTACCGTTTCTTTTTCTTGAGGGATTGTGTGAGAGGAAAGGAATTGGTATTTTTGAGTAAAAGTGTTGGTTGGAATACTTCTCTTGTCCAGCAGTTCGATCCAAAATAATATTTTTTTCGTGCCATTTAAACTCTTTAAAGTTTCTCCGTAAACACACATACCATTGTTGGTAACAACATTTAACAGTGTTTCAAAATGGCGATGAATATTGGGTTCGGAAAAATCATTATTGCAATATTCAAAAAATTTATGAGTAATATGTGTGAGAAAAATATCTTCTCTTTTTTTTAAATACTGTTGAAAGTTTTGACTATAGGTTTTTATAATTTTGGGTTGTATATTATACAGTTCTGGAAGAGAAAACCTTTCAAAATTTTCGCAAAAATCACTTTCTGTTTTAAACACGATATAAATCGGTTTTTCAAGAGGGATCTCATAAATATATTGGGATGAAATCTTTGCTATAAAGTGGAGAAAGTGAAATGTTCCGTTTTTTGAAAATAAATTACACACAAAAGGATGGAGCTCGTCTTGTAAAGATTTCTCAGCTTTTTGAATATCTTCCTCGCTCATGTTTACTAATTTTTTTGCCCATATTTGGGCTTTTTGTTGGTACATTGACTGAGTAATGTCCTGAATCTTTTTACAATGTGCTTGGCGCGTTTTGTCCGACATTCCTTCGATGGACATTTTTAAACAATTGGCATTTTCTGGAGAGTAATATTCTCCACATTTTTCTCCAAAAAGTTCAAAAAAAAGAATAGAGATTTTTTCTCGCGCATTATTTATTGTAAGATTTTTTATTGCAAAATTTTTATCGGTATTGGCAACAAAAAATTGTTTTAAATTTTCTATATAATTGAAAAGATCATTATTATTCATATTCGAAGCATTCAAAAATGCTATTTCTTTTACAATAAGAGTCGTAGTGAGTTCGTTTCTTTTATTTCTCCAAAAAGATAAGTTGTTATTCTTATTATCATTCTCATTTATCATTCGGATATATGCACATACCACTTCGATTGCTTTTTTTATATCTCCTTCTTGTTCTAAATTATTTACAATACAATCGAAATCAAATGTTACTTGTTTTGTTCTGTCATTGTAGGAATGAGGAATTGTATATTGCTCTCCGCTTAAAAGCGTTATTAATGCGCGAGTATCAGAATTTTTTTTGGGTGGTTTTACATTACTCCAACTCATTTTTCGATTTTCTTCTTTGGTAAGTATAGAATGTGCTTTCTGAAAAGAGCTTTCGGATCCCATTACCAATTCATTTGGTAATACGATTTCGATTTTTGTTTGTGTGCTTTTTAGTATATCTTCTGGCGGTGTAATGTGTATTTCAAAGGTCGTAATATCCGTTTCGTTACACTGAGAAAGAACATCGTTCAAGTGTGGGATATTCCGCTTTTTGCTTATAAAATCTGGTAATATTTTTAGTAATTCTGTTCTGGAAAAATCTGAGATCTCGGTGATTTTCAAAGCAGTTTGTAACTGTTCTTTGGTATCTTTAGTTTTTGTTTCATTGGAGAGTACTGAAACATTAAGCCGAAGGGTGACTTTTTGAGAAGACATGAAAATATGAGAGGCGTGTTTTTATAGTTTTTTTAAGTATTTGTCAAGAAAAAGCTTTTTATAGCAAGGCTAACAATGCGTAAAAATTACACTTGCCAAATCTTCGCTCCTTTATAAAAACTTCAAAATATTCCATTTAAAATTTCCCATAGGAAATTTTAAGAATTTTTTCTCTATTATTTGTTTGCCGGTAGTCTTTTGGGAGAGTTTTTTCTAAAAATAGAATCTTAGACTTGCTTTTACCCTCCTCCGCTTACAAAAGGGGGCTTTTGTAGACTTTTCTTAAAACTGTTCCAAAAATCGTAAGTCGTTCTCAAAAAATAGTCGGAGGTCTTTTATTCCATGCTTAATCATCACCATTCGCTCAATCCCAAATCCAAATGCAAAGCCGTTCCACTGCTCGGGGTTAATATGTACATTTCGTAATACATTGGGATGCACCATTCCGGCACCCCCAATTTCTAGCCACCGCTTTTCGCCCTCCACATTTAAAAGCGCATCAACCTCTAAAGATGGCTCTGTAAAAGGGAAAAATGAGAGCCGGAACCGAAGGTCTATATCATGAGAAATGAGGTCTTTGAGAGCAGAAAGCAAAATAAAACGGAGATTTGCTAAAGAAACATTTTTATCAATCATCAAGCACTCAATTTGGTGAAACATAGGGGAATGCGTGGCATCGGCATCTTTCCGGTACACTTTTCCGGGTGCAATAACGCGAATGGGAGGCGTGTTGTTTTCCATGTGGCGGATCTGCATATCTGAAGTTTGGGTCCGGAGTACCATTTTCTCCAGTTCTCCCCGGAGAAAAAAAGTATCCTGCATCTCACGGGCGGGATGATCTGGCGGAAAATTGAGCGCCTCAAAATTATGAAAATCATCTTCTATTTCATATCCCTGGGCTACCGAAAACCCCAGTCTTCCAAAAACGGTTTCGCATTCCGCAATAAATGCATGAATGGGATGGCGTTTTCCGTGTTTAAAAAGAGGTTTTGCGGGGGCGGTAATATCAATCCACTCGCTGTCTTTGAGGTTCCCCATACGCGCTTCCTCCAGCGCAAAAAGACGATCTGCCAATGCGGCTTCTATTTCTTTTTTTGCTTCATTCGCTGTTTTTCCAGCAATGGGTCGTTCTTCCAGAGGAAGAGTGGGAACTTCTCGCAGCAGAAGAGTAAGGGATCCTTTTCGCCCCAGGTATTCTACTTCTGCGTTCCGTAATGCATCTTCGGACGGGGCAGAAGCGATAGCAGAAAGTGCAGAATTTTTAAGGTTGGCAATAATGTTGAGCATAGGGAAGAGGTATAAAATAATCCGCTTTTTAAAAGAGGGCGTTGCAGTACTATTGTGACAAAGGGTAAGAAAAAATGAAAGGATAATGCCCCTGCAAACCAAAAAACAAGACCACCAAAAAAAAGCGTAAACAAGCGCTTTTTAAGGTTTTTTGGAAGAAAATTTAAAATTGGTGGAGATGGGGGGAGTCGAACCCCCGTCCAGAAAAGGGTAAAAAGGCCATCTTCCCATCACAGTTTTTTCTGAGATATTTCAGGAAATAGAGAAAAAACAAAAAACTTCCTAAAAATTTTTTTCGCAAGATACAAATTCCTTTTTTGGCAAAAAACAAACGAAAAAAGATTCGGTATGAATTGATTACAATCTAAAAACCTCTCATACAAAGGCTTTTAAACCGACTTTCGGAGCGAAGCTACGACGAAAGGTTTAGGCAAAAGCGAAAGCAGAAACAGGTGTTCGGCTTGCTACTGGAGCAAATCGAGTCCCAAATCTTTTAGCAGATGCTACAGGTGCAAATTTTGCATTTGTGGTTTCTTCATTCGTATTAACGGGGCGAACCAAGAGAATCCCCGGATGGCAGGCGATTTTAGCCGTCTTCCCTGTCGAAGCCAAAAGCATCCCCAGAGAAAATTTCTTCCGATGTTGAAAAAGACCATTGCACTCTTCGTGCAGAGTTTTTATAATACGCTTTGCTACTGTTTTGTTGCAAGCGATTTTGCGGGTATAGTATAGTGGCTATTATACGGCCTTGCCAAGGCCGATACACGGGTTCGATTCCCGTTGCCCGCTCCAGTGTTTTTATTTTTATGACTCGTGTTGGGCGTGACTTGCAGTCGCGCTCTTTTGTTTGGTAATACCCAATTTTAAACCTGCATCGTTTTTATTTATATAAAGCCAAATAAATGGTTCAAACTCCCAGTCAGGGTTGTCCAAAACAGGGTATTAAGATAGTATGAAAGCCATTTGTTGAGCTTTGTCATCCCCCTGAAAAGGGGGATCCAGCCAGTAGTGAGACATGGATCCCCGCTTTCGCGGGGATGACAAATATAAATGGCACCCTATTTTTCCTCTCGAATGCTATGGATTTTTAGGTTGGAATACCCCTTTTCTACGCCGTTATTTCAATGTTTTGGACAACCCTGACGGCAAGTTAAAGGGGATGTATTGAAAAAGTGAAAAGAACCCTTGAATTTGCGGAAATAAAAGCCATTGAAGATGCCCAGAGAAGGAAGATTTTTTAACTTACGCAGAGGGGAGTTTTGGCGATGGTGGTATAAATGATATCTAACAAAAAGATTTTTATTTTTTAGTGTATAATACTGCCAGTGAATTTCTATGCTTCTATGCAATTTTTAAAATTTCTATATTTGAATCTGGTAGAAAATTTGAAGTCGTACTTTTTAATACGCTTTTTCATATTGGTTTCAGTATGGAGTATTTTTAAGGGAATATTTTTTCTATCCAGATATATTGGGGATAGATTTGAAATATCTTTATTTACAATCGGGATTTATTCATATATTGGTACTTTTTTAGATTTATGGATTTTAGCCTCAATGGTCGCATTGTTTATTGTGTTTTCTATTAAAATTCTTAGATATGCCCCCTATAGAACTTAACTATGCACTTTTTCCAACTATTAAAAGATTTTTAATAAAATCTTTATTTTTCTATATTCCTTTATATTTTATTTTTTCAATTTTTGAAGAACCTTTAGCATTTTTCTTTCTTTTTATATCAATCGTACTTTTTGAAACTATTGATGCATACCAAGAAGGCATTTTAATCCAATGGTGCAAAAAAATTATAAAATTCTTATTGGACAATGCAACTACCATTTTTTCAATATTTGGTATCTTTTTAGGTATTTTTATTTTGTTTATAAAGCCATCTTTTCATGAAAAAGTCCTTGAAATTTATCTTACATTTTTAGGAACTATAATTAGTTTTTTAATTCCCTTATTTTTTACCCTTTTACAACAGGTTTCAAAGGATTTTTCAGTCTCTGTAGCGAAAGAAATGTCCAATATAAAAGGCTTGAAACCTTTTTTCTTTTATATTTTTATCATTTTCGCATCTCATTTTTATCTCTTTTTTTCTGCTACTTCTGATCAAAATATTAATGGAGATTTTCAGTGTTTTCTATTCTTGGAAATAATGATTACACTGTGTTCTTTGGGATTTGTTATAAAAACAGGGAAAGATATTATTTCTTTAGAAAAAGGCGTAATACAAGCTTATTCAGAAGGAGTGATAAAATATATTAAAAAGGTTACTCCAATAAAAATTATAAATATCGATTACGATAATATGGGTATTCCTAAAGATCCTTTTTATCAGGGCAGATTTAAAAAGATAATTATATCAGGATATTCATGGATATCACTTTACATCACAGGAAAAATTGAGAGTTTTACAGGGCAAATCCCTCAAAATGAACTTCCTATTATAGAAGGTAAAATTAGAGTATTGTTTAGACTTACACAAAAATTTTTAGAAAAGGACGAGGCTGTTGGGGTTGAAATATGCTGTAAAGAACTTACAAAAATTATGAAAGTATGGATAGAAAGAGCTGTTAATATTCCCTCATATTTAGAAAGCGATAATCTTTCTCATTTTTTAATTCAGGAAAGCAATATTCTATTCCAAATAGCCTTACAAAAAGAGAACGAAGAGTCCCTTGAATATATAGCAATAATGATAGGAGAGGTGGCTTACACATCTGCCAAAATTCCTAAAAATGCATTATCTAGTCTCGATAATTTATTTTTCACTGCGTTAAAGAACTATTTTATCCTATCCTTAGATAAAGAAAGGTCTCTTACTCCAAACAAAATACTAAGCTATTTGCATAATATTGGAATACTTTTTGGAGAAAGGGGTGATGCATTAAAATGTTCTTCAATTATAAATATTTACCAAGACATAGGTGTATCTACATCGGAAAGATGTGAAGAATATTTTTATAGACTTGATAAAAGAATTTTATGGAATATTTGGGCAATGTTTTTTAGCTTCTTAAATAAAAATCCAAATAGTCTGCGTGATCATAATATTTCACAGACATTAAATGTGACTACGAATCTTATTCAAAATATTTATAAACATGAACCTTGCAACATCGAAATAGGAACATTTCCAGCAGAAATATTTTTTGATCATACAAAAATTACAAATATTTTTCATTTCTTAAGTCTTCACTTTCAAAGTTTTTCGAGTATTGCTTTTGAAAAGCAACATTTCCTTCTTTACTTTATAAAAGAGCTCTTGAGAAATATTTTGATATTAATTGAAGCCTCTGCAAAACATAAAAAAGATACTGATATTTATGGAATATTTTGTTTTAAAGTTTTTGAACTCCTTTTTTCTCATTGGGAGGAAATAGAAAAGAATGCAAAACTTTTAGGAAAAGGAAATGAGATTTTTAGGGTTTTAGAACAATTTTATGAAAAGAATTATGAAATATTTATACTAGGGAGGTACTATCGTGATATTTTTTACGCTTTCGCTACTATTATTTTGGAAATAATATTTTGTGCAAACAACTATCAAAGTAAAAGACTTTTTTCCCTTGTAGAGAATGTTGTTCGGAAAAATTTAGAAATGTTTAATAAAATTGATGAAGAAGACTACAACAAAAACTATTTTTACAAGTACTTCCTTCTTACAGGCACATGGCTCTGGAAGTTCTATCCAGAAGAAAATATTACAAAAGAAATGATAGAGTTTTTAAAAAATAATAAAAATTTAGAAGATTTTGATCGTCATATTTCGGATAATAATTATGACTGGTTCTTGAAAGATAAAAATGTTATCAGTGTGAATAGTGAATTTTTACTAGAAGTCAAAAAAGACGATTATCGAACTTTTTTTGAGATAGTGAAGTAAAAAATAGTTCTTAAAAAATCGACATAGGATAGATTTTTTCAAATTCCTTTTCTTCAATTTTTATTCTTCTATAAGTTCCAAAAAGCGGCTCCAAACTAAACCAATAATCTCCTCATGGAGCTCCCCTTCCCGCATTTCGAACGGGCTGTTTTTCTTCATAAAAAGGCATTTTTTAAAAATCCTCCCAAATTGACGCATCCGCATTTTATCGTTACTCTCCCTTCTCCACCCTCAATTTTTTTCATGGAATCCAATACTCCCAAAAATATGGCAGAAAGCCTTCCAAAAGCGAATTTGCTCACGCTTTTAAAACCCTACTCGTTTTTTATAGCCGTTTTGGTTGTTTTTACGCTCCTCAGCAATGGGCTTAATTTGGTTGTTCCCCAAATAATATCGTCTGCAATCGACTCGTATACGGCGCAAAGTTTTGTGCTGCTGGATACTATTGTGCAGTTTTCCTTGGTGACGGTTGGGATTTTTATCTTTACCTACGCCCAAAGTGTGCTGCAAACCTTTGCCGCCGAACGCGTTGCAAAAGACCTGCGCACCCAGCTTGCCACCAAAATATCTCTGCAAAATTATGCGTATATCCAGGAAACAGATCCTTCTAAAATTCTTACCCATCTCACCTCCGATGTGGATGCGGTAAAATCGTTCGTCTCCCAGGCGATTTCTTCCATTATTTCTTCCGTTTTTCTCATTATTGGCGCCAGCGTGCTTTTGCTCCTCATAAATTGGAAATTGGCACTGGCTATTTTGGGCACGCTCCCCATTATTGGCGTCGCATTTTTTCTCATCTTTAAAAAAATAAGAACCCTTTTTAAAGCCTCCCAAGAGTCTATCGATTGGCTGAATAAAGTGATTAACGAGAGTATTCTCGGGTCGGCACTGGTTCGCATTATTAACTCGCAGCAATACGAATACGAAAAGTTTTTAGCTGCGAATACCGCAGCAAAAGATATCGGGCTCAGCATTTTGCGTCTTTTTGCGGGGCTTATTCCCGTTATTATGTTTGTCACCAATTTTGGAATCCTTATTATTTTATGCCTTGGAGGGCATTTTGTCATTACCGGAGAGATGAGTCTCGGGAGTTTTACTGCTTTTAATAGCTATCTGGCGATTCTTATTTTCCCCATTCTCATTATTAGTTTTATGAGCAATGTGATTGCGCAAGCCTCTGCGTCGTATCAGCGCATTTTTGAGGTCCTTCAGGCTCCGCATGAAAAGAAAACGGGATCCCTCAAAACGAGTATTACCGGAGATATTGCCGTACAAAATGTATCGCTCCGTTTGGGCGAAAAGACGATTTTGAAAGACCTTTCGTTTTCTACCAAAGCGGGAACAAAAACCGCCATTATTGGACCCACCGCTGCGGGAAAAACACAGCTTCTTTCCCTTCTTATTGGGCTTTTAAACCCGACGGCGGGAACCATTCAGTATAACTCCCAACCTCTTTTGGCGTACGAAAAAGAATTTTTGCACCAGCAAATAGGATTTGTGTTTCAGGAGAGCTCCATTTTTAATCTCAGCCTGAGGGAAAATATTGCGTTTAATACCGCGGTAAAAGAAGAAGACTTACAAAGGGCGATACAAACGGCAGAACTACAGGATTTTATAGAGACGCTTCCTCAAAAGCTGGAAACCATTGTCTCTGAGCGAGGAACGAGCCTTTCGGGAGGGCAAAAACAACGCATTATGTTGGCGCGGGCACTTGCCATAAATCCTCAAATACTCCTGTTGGATGATTTTACCGCTCGGATTGATGCGAAAACGGAACAAAAAATTGTACAAAATCTCGAAAAAAATTATCCCCATATTACCCTTATTTCCGTAACGCAAAAAATAGAACCCGTACAACACTACGACCAAATTATTCTCCTCATGGAGGGGGAAATATTGGGAATAGGAACACACGAGGAACTTTTGGAGAAATCACCGGAATATGTCCAAATTTATCACTCACAAAAAAGCACCCATACTTATGAACTACACTCTTAAAACCACAGAGCAAAAGCCAAAAAAAGAAGAAACGCTTTCAAACGCGTTGGGGAAAATAGTCCCTCTTTTGGCGGGCGAACAAAAAAATATTATTATTGCCTTTATTGCGATTTTTATCAATTCGGCATCTAACCTTATTGGTCCCGTTATTATTGCCTATACCGTGGACACTTTTATTCAGGAGAAAAATTTTTCAGGGGTTTTACTGTTTTCCGCACTGCTGTTGGGCATATATGCTTTGGGGATGGTTGCCAGTTATGTGCAAACCATATCTATGGGAGGAGTGGGCCGTAGAGTGCTTTTTAAGCTCCGCAATGCGCTTTTTACGAAGATTCAAGAGCTTCCCATCGCATTTTTTAACGAAAATAAAGTGGGAGATCTCATTTCCCGCATTAATAACGATACCGATAAACTGAACCAGTTTTTTTCGCACGCACTGATGCAGTTTTTTGGGAATTTTTTCCTGATTCTCGGGTCGGGAATATTGCTTTTAAATCTCCATTTTCAACTGGGTGTTGCGGCATTGTTGCCAGCACTTTTGGTACTTATTATCTCTCAAATTATTTCCGCATGGGTGAAACGAAGAAATGTAAAAAGTCTGCAAAGTCTGGGGAGTTTAACGGCTGAAATCCAAGAAAGTTTAGAAAATTTTAAAGTGATTGTCGCTTTTAATCGTCAGGATTATTTTCGGAAAAAGTTTCACGATGCTAACGAAACCAATTATTCGGCTTCTTTAAGCGCAGGAATAGCGAGTAATGTTTTTATTCCCCTGTATGGATTGGCATCCAATCTCGCACAAATTATTGTGCTCGCTTTTGGGATTTATCTCATTTCTACCGGAAACTTTACCATTGGACTTCTTATTGGGTTCCTGCTGTATGTGAATAATTTTTATACGCCGCTCCGGCAACTTGCGTCTGTTTGGTCATCATTTCAACTGGCATTGGCCGCACTGGACCGGATCTCCGAAATCCTCAGCTTTATGCCGGATATAACCGTTATTTCGGGGGAAAAAGCTGAAAAAAGAGAATCTGAATTGATCATGGAATTTAAGGATGTTTCTTTTGGGTATCCCAGTAAAGCAGGAGAAAAGGTGTTACAGAATATTAATTTGGAATTAAAAAAAGGAGCAATTTATGCCTTTGTAGGACCCACCGGCGGAGGAAAAACCACGATGACTTTGCTCATGTCGCGCCTGTATGACCCCACCGAAGGGATTATTTTTTTAGACGGCAAAGATCTTCGTTCCTATGAACCTTCCGAACGCACAAAAAAAATAGGGTTTATCCTCCAAGAACCTTTTCTTTTTACCGGCACGGTGCAGGAGAATATTTTGTACGGAAATACCGAGTATCTCGCTTTCTCCGATGAAGAATTAGAAAAAACATTAGCAAACTCCCATCTCTCAAAACTGCTTTTGCGATTCGATGAGGGCTTAAAAACTCCCATAACGGCAAATGGGAACACCACCAGTTTAGGACAAAAGCAACTCATTGCCTTTATGCGGGCCATTCTTCGGGAACCAGAAATACTGATTTTAGACGAAGCCACGGCGAATATTGATACCGTTACCGAGCAACTCTTAGAAGAAATTTTAAATACGCTCCCGAAAGAAACGACCAAAATTATTATTGCGCACCGCTTAAACACCATTAGCAGTGCCGACCAGGTATATTTTGTAAATGGCGGAGGCATTACTCTTGCTGGATCGCTTCAATCGGCGGTAGAGATGCTGATGCACGGGGAGAGGAAAAGTTAAAAAGGTCGTAACCTTGCTTGTGGTAATATTTTTTTATATGGTATAGTTCATTTAAACGCTTATACCATACAAAATGAAGCAGGTACCCCTAGAAATTTTTGATCGGCTGGATAAAAAACTGATGCAGCTGAACGCATTGCGACCCATTCCAAAAGCAGCTTTAAAAAATTTACAAGAGCGGTTCTCTTTAGAGATGACCTATAACTCCAATGCTATTGAGGGCAATACTTTAACCCTCAAAGAGACTTTTTGGGTTTTAAATGAGGGAATAACCATAAAAGGAAAATCACTCAAAGATCATTTGGAAGTAAAAGACCACAGCGATGCTTTAGAGTTTTTATATGAAATGATTGAAAAAGGCTCCCATATAACATTTTCAGAAAATATTATACGCAATATTCATGCGCTCGTGGTAAAACGATCGGAAGAGGAGATGGCAGGGAAATACAGAACTTCTAATGTTTTTATTACCGGATCGGGTCACACTCCGCCGGATAGTTTTGAAGTACCGTTTGAAATGCAAAAGCTGGTAACCTGGATAAAAGAAAACAAAAAAACAATCCATATTGTTGAGCTCGTAGCACTTCTGCATCACAAATTCGTTTTTATTCATCCGTTTTTTGATGGGAATGGTCGTACCGCTCGATTGCTTATGAATCTTTTTCTTTTACAAGAAGGATTTCCGCTGGTTATTATTTTGAAGAATGACAGAAAAAAATATTACCAAGTGCTTCAAAAAGCTGATAAGGGCGACTATAAACCTCTTACCCTCTTTATTGCTCAAGCGGTTGAGAGATCCTTGGATATTTATCTCAAAACTCTTCTTCCGGATCATAAAAAAGACGAGAAGAAAAAATATTATCTCCTGTCTGAAATAGCAGAAAAAACGAAATATTCCTCAAAATACTTAAATCTCCTCATTAGAGGAGGGAAGTTGGAGGCAATAAAAGAAAAACGAAATTGGATGACCACGATGGAGGCAATAGAAAAATATATGACGAAGCGTAAGAGAAAAATTCGATCCTAAGAATAAACCCTCAGGGTCTTGGGGCATGGATTGCTTCGTCGTGCCTCCTCGCAATGACGGGGCACATCGGGTAACCCCTTTTTTCCTGTGCTGGGATAGGAGAGAGGTTGTTTCACTTCACTGGAGAGTAGGGAAAGTGTTCCTTCATTGCGAGCCTGCGAAGCAATCCATGCCCCTCTGTCCCATCACTCGCGAGCCGTGCTGGATCCATAGTCCCCCTTGTGGGTCTGTGGATCCTGTTCATAATGGTTCTACAGTCTCGCTGTACGAGAACTATGGAACCAGCGTTGGGTGTTCCGTCACCTTCGAGGAGGCACGACGAAGTGATCCAAAACAAAACATGGATTCCCGCCTTTGCGGGAATGATGGGGAATACAATATTTTTTTATTTTTGCAACAATAAGCCCCTTGTAAAAACCGTATATTTTTGGTACCATAGCAGGAATTTTTAGCGATAAAAAACACAAATAAACATGAAAACACATCCACATTTTTTCCGGCAGAGTAATTTTATGGCTTTATACAGCTTTTTTGAGGGAAGAAGGTGTTTTAGAGGAGGTCCAGAATCTTCTGGATATCCACAGATAACGGATAAGATGAGAAAAGAATGGCAAGATTTTAGTAAAACTCGAACACCTATAACTCCTATTACTCCTACAAGTCCAGTTAACTCCACTACAGTAACTCAAACGCCTACAGTGGCAATAAATAAACCAAAACCATTTGCTACTCTGCGAAAAACCCAGATAGAAAGGGGAGTGCCAGAAACAGAGGAGGTGATGGAAAAAACAGTTGAAAGGCTTGAGGGTTTAAAGAAACAAATTACGCCGAAGGCAAAGTTGAATCCTGCACTTATTGCCACGCTTTCGGGGCTTTCGGATGCAGAGTTTGACGGTATTCGTCGATTAGGGGCAAATAGTATTTTTGATGTTTCAAGTCTCGGGAGTATGGGTGCGAACCTTCAGGCTTTGGGACTTTCGTTTGACCAGTTTTTAACCCTTATAGAACAAAAAACCAGAGGTAATTTTCTTGATTCTGGGGACACTATAGATGGAAGTGATATTATTAACCTTATGGTGAATAATGTTCCCAATATAAAAAATAATGACAAAGTTAATATCGTTGATTGTGTTAAAAATATTCTTAATACAGTTTATGATCTCCGTCTTAATCCCCAGTTTTCTGCTCTTAAAAATGTGGTGCAAATGGGGCAAAATAGAAGTGTGGACTCTTTTAACGGACAACAAAAAAACATTGCTCGTATTGCCGATTTTCAGGATGATGGAAAAGTTGCGGTGGGATATACCGACGAAGACCACAAGATTGTGGCTTCAAAAACTGGGAAGGAAGTGGAAGTAGATAATGCGAACGCCATGGAACAGGGGAATAAATCGTATTTGGAGGGAGGATTAGCACATACTCTCTATCAAAAGGCGAAACAAAAAGTCCTCAAGGCTGGTATAACGCCTATGGATCCTCAATTTAAAGATAAGGTGAACAAGGCATCTGAATTGGTACAAGGTGAATTGGAGAACAACGGAAGCAAATTTTTAAATACCATTAACACCAATGATTTATGGCAAACCAATACTTCCGTATTGCGAGATATGGCGAAAGGAACCGCTCTTGAAAGTGAATTTAGAGACCTTGATGACGATGAGGATATTTCTGAATCCAGTAAAGCCGTTCTTCTGAGCACCGATGATAAAACATTTTTGGCTCGGCTGGGGGCGTATGCCGAAAAAGCCAGCGCCGGACAAGGACAAATAAATCCAACGATGGAACAGCAAATAAATCATCCTAGAAATACTGAGACAGAAAACTATGGGGTAAATGATCTCCAAACTGCAAAAGGCGTGTACGCCCAAATGCTCCAACAGAGTCAAGCAGCAGGGGCTGTGATTCCTTCTGAAAGTGTATTGGTGCCTAAAATTGCAGAAGCTATCCACTCTTTTTCCGTGGGAGGCGTTCATAACACTGTAAATGGAAAAACAGCTTTTGGTGCAGGGTATTCAATGGCTATTAAGCTCACTGATCGCCTTACCCTTAACCTTTCTGCTGGGGTAGGAGGGCAAACCGACGGCACCGTTGGAGGGGGAGTGGGAGTGGGACTTAATTTTGCTCTGGTAAATGAAAAAAATGTAAAAATTGCAGCCGTGGCAAATGTGGGAATTGCACCTGGATTACTGGGGGCTACCGCGGGAGTAGAGGCTACCGTATTTGACCGTGTTCACGCGGGCGCAAATGTAGGATTTAACCCATTAAATGGTGATATTATGGGATTTAATGCGCACCTGGGGGTAGAAGTATGGCAAATGCAAAACTTTATCAATATTGTCATTGTTCCCGACATGAATGCCATGTTGAAGGGAATTGCGACACTCCAATATAATCCTGAAACAAATGCCATTACAGCAACCAGTAATGGAAAACTTGATCCAGAAATGGTTTCTGACCAAGTAGATAAGGCTTTTGCGGAGGCTATTAAGCGCAATGAAGGAACGCCTGTTTCTGCGGGAATAGATGTTACACTCGGGAAATTAATGCTTGCGGCTGCGGTACACCCTCTTTTTGCCATTATTGGAAGTATTAATGTTGCCCTGAACACAGGGGTGGTATACAAAACTTTTGATCAACGGCATTTAGCACAAGTAACTTCCAACATTTTGGCAGACCTAGACGGAGCAATGCAAAATACTCCTGGAACTGTTCAGAAAAAAGAATTTTTGTATACGGATGCAAACGGAGAAAAAGTCTTTGCAAAAGGATCGAATCCAACGGTGGAGTACGCCACCAAAACTTTGGGATGGAAGGCAATGGAAAAGCAGGATACACAAAAAATTCTGTTGCAACCGGATGTCAATCCTTTTGGACTTGGAACAACCCTTCTTATTGACCCAAATATTTCTGGAGTAGAGTGGGATAGTGCTCATAAAACCCTCTCTCTTCCCAATAATACTCCATACAGTATTGTAGAAAGTACCAATAAAACAGATGGAACCCAGCGCTATATTATTTCTCAAGGAACGCAACCCGTTTCTGATTTTGGAGCAGAACGATCAGAAACACCCTATAGAAGTATTCTTATTCCGCCCGTTGGTTCTGCTGTATCAAACGGAGTAGCCGAAGTAAAAGGACAAAATGACCATTATATTTCAGCCCAAAATACTGCATACGATGCGGCAAATAAAGGGTACCAAACCACAGCAGAAAATTACGATGTTCAGACTTTAAAAGGACTCATTCCTAAAGGGTCTCCTTTGGATAAGGAAATTCATAACTACTATACGCAACTTCCAGGGGCAAAAACTCGAAGTGCAATCTTTACCGATATTAAGAATGCTACGGGAAGACAGAACCTCTCTGATGCGGTTATTGCACGGTTTATTGCCCAACGCGAAACAGGAGATTTTGTAAATGTAAAAACAGAAGATAAAAATCGGCAAGAACGCGTGTTATCAGGAGGAAAAACCGTTTTTGACAGAAATGGCTTTGATCCAAATCTCCTCTTTGGTCATATCAATTACAAAGATTCTACAAGCAATGTAACAACATTAAAACCAGGAACAACTTTTTTAACCTATGTGGGGGGAACCGATTCTGTGGGACGAAAGGGGGATTTAGGGCGCACGGAAGTGGTGGCAGGAGAACAGAACTATACCCTTACCGAGGTGAAAAGTTTTACAGGAAATGAAAGAGCTTCAGTAGTAGGAAAACTTTTAAATACGCATGGAAAAAATGGAGCATTAGACGAATTAAATGCTTCTTTGAAAAAAATGGGTATCATAGATAATGATCAGATAAACACTATAAAACAAAGTATTATTGATGGGAATAATGGGAATCTTACGCCTATTATAAATGGAGATGGTCAGCAATTTTTCTTGGGTCTTTCTGTCTGCTCTGGAGCTTATAATGCTGCCAACAAGGCTGATCCATCGTGTTATAACCCTACTCTGGCATGGAAATTTGATATGAGAGAAGTACAAGCGCAGGCTGGGGCGAGTATGGAATACTACACCCCTGGGCTTCAAACCGAAATTGATACAATAAATTTAAGTGGAAGTTTTGGGGCGATGGTGGGAAAAAAAGAAAAACCAAAAATTATAGTGGAACAGCCAAAACCACCAAAAAAAGATGATACAAAACTCAAATCTGCCGACCCTGATGCCCCAGATCCAACCAAACCAGGACCAAAAGATAATTCTGATACTACCGTTACCAACCCAAACGACGGGAAAGTACATGGGGATGCCTCAACGCTTGATGGAAATGGGGACTCTTCTGGTGGAAAACCAGGAGGAGGGGGAGACAACCTTAATGCTCCTTCCGGATCGGTTCCAGTTACTAATTCGGATCCCAGTAAGGTTACCGTTACTCCACCTGTTGTGGATACAAAAGTGAGTGCGCCCAGTACTGTTACTGTTAAGCCACCAGATAGTTCTATGCCTGCTGTAACACCTCAGCCAACGGTGGGACCTATTACTCCTGTGGAGCAACAACCCAATAATGTTGTTCAAAATCCTGTTATTCCAACAGGACAAAATGTAACTCCCCCAGTGGCAAATGTTGTGGGTGTCGGCCCCATAAATCCAGGTTCTGTTATTCTTACTCCGCCACCCCCAGTAGTTCCGGTTGCGCCTTCAGTTGTCCCCGCTGCGACTAATGCCACTTCTACGGCAAGTCTTAATGCCAATGCTGTGCAACCTACTTATGTTGCGCCTGCTCTATCCACCAGTCAAACGAGTCTTAATGCTGTGAATGCTGCAGCTCCAGGTTCTGCTCCTGTTTACCAAGCTCCTCCTGTAATCCGTTCTGTTACCGCTGTAGATCCTAATTATAACAACTAATAGTTTTTTTCTTCTTTTATGCCTTCCAACGCATTTCAGTCGGTTACACAAAACACTCATTCTCTCAGCAAAAAAACAGAAGAAAATTCTGGAGAAATGAAAAAAGTGATTTTTGCAGATTCGTCTTCTTCCCGTTTTTTCATTATTGGAGGAGTGGTAATTCTGCTCTTGGGATTAGGGGCTTTATATTTCTCCTTTTTTTCTGCTCACACTCCTCGTATAAAATCTCCTCAAAATATTGTTTCTTCTCCCTCTGCTATTCCTAATGTGGTTCCCCCTCTTAATCCCCATACTGTTCCTGCTCTTGAGCCTGATTATTAAGCAGATTCCACTCATAACCTCTTTCTTTTTTTTATGTCTGATACCAACGCATTTCAAACGGCTGCACCATCAATGCCTGCTCCACAAAAAGAGTGGAGTATGCCAGAACCACAACGCAATCCTTCAGAAGCATCCTCTTCGCTTTTTCCCATTATTATGGGCGTTATTATCCTCTGTATTGGGGCTGGTGCTTTATATTACTCCACAACGGTACGAAATAATTTAAAAGCCAGTGTGGTTATTGATCCACTTTCGGCACTAGTGGGAACTCTCACTACCCCTACTCCTGCTTCTCCGGTTGCATCGCCTACCGCTACCGCAGTACCTACGGCAAACCCTCTTACCAATCTTTTGGGGGCATCGCTTACCACGGCTACTGCTTCTGCTACGCCCACTCCTTTGGTAACGCCTACGCCTCTTCCTTCTGCAACACCAACCATTGCTCCAGCTGTTGCTTCTCAATCCACTACTCCAGTTACGACCTCTGGGTCTGTTAATGCGTACGAGCCTCCAAAACCCCCTGTTTCAGACAGAGGGCAACTTAAAGATCCGTTGTATGGTGTTCCCAATCCTAATTAATTCTTCTGTTTTCTCACTCATTCTTTTTGTTGAAATATGAAACATACACTTTTGAAATCCATTGCATTCCTAAGTTTCCTTCTTTTTGGGGGAATATTGCCCGTAGTACCGGCAAATGCGGACTTTGCGTGTGAGGAATATCCTGCACCTGCTACTGCGCCTTTTACTTACAATTTTCTTCCGGATAGAAACCAGGTGCACACAGAGGGAATTTACCTTCACGATTCCACAAAAGCGCGGTATTTTCCGAGCGGGCTTTGTTTCCCTTCTTTTAACAATGCCATTGATAATAGTGTGTATGGAGATGAACGCGATTTTTTGTTAGCAAAACGATATGACAGTACTAAAACCCCTGTGGGAACACTGGGGAATAGTGTTGCCGTGTATCCCAATGATGCAGTCCTCATGAATGCGTTTTTTCATAATAATGGATTTGAAGGAGACCCATTAGTAACCGCAACAGGAGTGAGTACTCAAATCTCTGGATTTTCTCCAAATCAAAATGGAGTGTATATTTCCAATGTTTTTACGGGGTCTCAGACATTTACTCAATCTCTTTCTTCCAACAACGCCACTATCCCCACTATTTCTGATGGAGTTACGGTTTCTTCGGCAACGGGAAAGCGAATCCGTCTGGGGTATGTAAATGCTAATAATATGTCTCTTTCTAGTGCGGTAGCCGCAAATCCTACTTTTGTACCGCTGGATTATGCGGGGGTTTTGTCTGGTGGGGCACCTATAGGAAGTGTAGGGCAAGAAACCAGTGGAAGTTTTAAGGGGTCCATTGCCAACTCCATGTATATGCGATCATACTTTTTTGTCCAAGCGGCAGAATATGATTTAAAAATTGTAAAATCTGTTTTAAACAGCAGCAGTAATACTTACCAGCAAAGTATACAAAATGTTCCTCCTGCTAGCACTCTCACATACCAAGTAGCATTTCAAAATATTGCCGGTATGGAGGCAAGCGGGGTAACCGTAGTGGATGATTATGATGAGCGATACCTCGGGAATATTGTTTTGGGGGCTATGCCTGCAGGGCTTACTTGTAGTGATGATGGGACCAAAATTACTTGTCATTATGCTCCTGATCTCTTTCTTAATACAAATGCGATATCTTTCACTTATACTGCAACTATTAAGAGCACTGTTCCCAATGCCACGGTTATTAATAACACCGCTACGGTTACTTCTACTCCTAACTATGAATGTGACAAAAAAAGTGATGGAATTACTGCGTGTGTTTCTGATAATGCGAGTAGTGCCCAAGTGACGGTATTGCTTCCCCCTGCTCCTACTTGTACTCTCAATGTGAGCCCTACCGTTGTAGGTTCGGGAGCGACGGTAGGAATTGGATGGACGATTAATAATGCTCCTGCAACTTATGCCGGAACCATTACTTCTTCTACCAATGCAGCATGGTCTTCTGCAGTAAATCAAAGCACTGCAACCGGTGCGGTAAGCCATGTTCTTTCCACAAATACGCGGTTTACCTTGTCTATTCCGTATAATGGCAGTAATATTCAGTGTTCTGCAGATGTGGTGGTTCAACCTCTTCCCGTTCCCACTTGTAGCCTTACGGTAAGTCCTACGGCGGTGGCATCGGGAGGGACGGTAGGAATTGGATGGACCATTAACAATGCGCCAGCAACCTATACCGGAACTATTACTTCTTCTACGAATGCTTCTTGGACATCAACCGTTACCAGAAATACTACTGTTTCTCCTGTAAGCCATATTTTAACGGCCAATACCAGATTTACTCTCACTATTCCGTATAATGGCGGAACTACGACTTGTTTTGCAGATGTTCCGGTTCAACCTGCTACGGCGCCCACCTGTACCCTTACGGCAAATACCAATTCCGTGGTAAATGGAGGACAAGTGGGGTTGGGGTGGACCATTAATAATGCGCCTGCAAATTATTCGGGGACCATTGTTTCTTCTACAAACTCTTCTTGGACATATACCGTTAACAGTACGGCGGTTTCCCCCGTGACTCATGGTATTACTGCTCCTACACGCTTTACCCTTACTATTCCCTATAGTGGAGGTTCTACTTCGTGTTTTGTAGATGTTGTGATTCAGGGGAATCCTCTTCCTCCGACTTGTACGCTTTCTACAAACCCCACTACTGTTTCATCGGGTGGTCAAGTAGGTCTTGGGTGGGTTATTAGTAATGCCCCAGCAACTTATAGTGGAACAATTACTTCTTCTACCAATACCTTGTGGTCTGCTCCTGTTACACAAAGTACGGCTACTTCTCCCGCAAGTCACCCTCTTACGGCGAATACCACTTTTACCCTTACTATTCCGTATAATGGCAGTAATATTCAGTGTTTTGCAAATGTAACGGTTCAAACGCCGGCTCCACCAACCTGTAGTCTTGCTACTAACCCTACTTCGGTGGTATCAGGAGGAATGGTAGGGTTGGGGTGGACCATTAATAATGCTCCTCTTACTTATAGTGGGACCATTACCTCTTCTACCAATTCGGGATGGTCAGCTCCTGTAACTCAAAATACCACTACTTCACCGGTGAGCCATGCTATTACGGCGAATACGAGATTTACATTAACAATTCCGTATAATGGAGGTTCTACTTCGTGTTTTGCAGATGTCGTACTCCAAACAAATCCTGTCCCTCCCACTTGTACCCTTCTCACCAATCCCACTTCGGTGGCATCGGGAGGAATGGTAGGGCTTGGCTGGTCGATTAATAACGCTCCCGCAACCTATGCCGGAACCATTACCTCTTCCGCCAATGCGGGGTGGTCAACTCCTGTAACTCAAAATACCACTACATCACCGGTGAGCCATGCAATAACGGCGAATACGAGATTCACATTGACGATTCCGTATAGCGGAGGGAGTGCGACTTGTTTTGCCGATGTAACCCTTCAAAATACAACACCTCCTACTTGTACCTCTCTTACTAATAACGGTCCTATTGGAGTGGGACAAACAGCAACACTTACTTGGACGCTTGGAACTGGTTCTGTTACTTCTGGAACCATGACGCCCGCTTTGGCAACAGTAAATCCAAATTTCACCATTAATGGTAGTGGAACTACCGGAGCGTTTAATACAGCAGGAACATTTCCTTATACTTTAAATATTACTGGTCCTGGAGGAACAGCTTCGTGCTCTACTAATATTGTGGTACAATCTGCACCACCACCTCCTACTTGTACCCTTAGTAATAACGGTCCCCTTACAGTAGGACAAGCAGCAACCATTTCTTGGACATTAGCGGGAGGTTCCGTTACTTCTGGAAATATGACGCCTGCTTTGGCAACAGCGAATCCAAATTTTACCATTAATGGAAGTGGAACTACAGGAGTATTTAATAGCACAGGAACATTCCTTTATACTTTAAATATTACTGGTCCTGGAGGAACAGCTTCATGCTCTACAAATGTGGTGGTAAATGGTTCTGGTGGAGGATCTACTCTCACTATTACCAAAAGAATTTTAGATCCTACTGATAAAAATGCAGATGGCGCATTATTGTACACTCATACTCCTTTTGCGATTACCAGTGCTCATAATGTCACCACCATCCCGTATGAAATTCAAGTATCGTGTAGTGGGGCTCAAAGTTCCGGAGCATTCACCGTTTCAGATGCACTTAATGCACCCGCTACTCCGGGTTCATATATTGGAGATATTATTCCCAGTACGGTTAATAGAACTGTTTCAGGATGTAATGATATTCTGCAAAATGGTACCACTGGACCTATTATTGGATTTTCTTGTACTGCGTTCCAGTGTAGTGGACAAACGACCACTATTCGATATGAACGCCCGGTTGTGGCTTCTGCATTTACCACCGCAGGATCATCTACCGTAGATGCCGTGAATAGGGCTTGTTTAAATAGCAGTTCTACCCTGTGTGATACGGCAACGGTACAATTTAAACCTTCTACCCCTGCTTTAACTATTACCAAATCCGTAACGCCTAACCGTGTTGCAAATTCTAATACTCCTCTTGCCTACACGGTTAATGTAAAAAATACGACCGGATCTGCGAAAACATTTCGAGTAGCAGATATCTTGGACAATACGAATAATACCAATGGGTATATTACTCGAACAGAATCTACCATTGCGGTTTCTTTTTTCAATCTCGACGGAGTAACTTCTGCAACAAGCACAGGAAATGCAGTTCCTGCTACGAAAACATTTGTAAATATTTCTGATATTATTCTGGCAGATAGTACTATTGCCCGTATTACTTACACCGCTGTGGGGAAAAATACAGGCTTAACCGGCGCAGATGTAATTATTCCTAATACGGCGTGTATTGAAAACGCGACTCCTAATGGTCAGTGTGATGGGACAGAACAAAAAGCAACTGCGAATGTGACCATTACGACTCAAGGATTGTATGGGATTGCCAAAACCGTTTCGCCCACTTCCGTGGGAGGAACCGGAAACATTACGGGAACACTTAATTATGCGGTAACGGTTAACAATAATCAAAATACTACTTCTAGCCGAGTAATGACGGTAAAAGATGTGCTTACCAGTCCTACCAGCCCCAGTGCTTCTTCGTTTGTATATGGGAAATCGGTTATTACCGCCACTTATTACGACGCTGCCGGAGCAGCAGTTGCCAATGGGGGAAGTATTACGCAACCCGATGGCAATGGAAATATGACCCTCGTGATGAACAGTGGAGTCGTTCGTGTGGTACTTTCTTACACCGCCACAGGAAGCAATGCGCCCCTATCTGTGGGCAGTAATGCCAGCGTGGTGAATACTGCTACTTTAGATGTAGATAGCAACGGAACCGCGGATGCCACTGCCACAGCAACGGTGAATATGTATAAGGA
>JBAXIU010000005.1:0-49259 GCA_037138215.1 Candidatus Peregrinibacteria bacterium
AACGCATCTCTGCTGGAACCACCAAAACCTACATCGTAGAACTCAATGTTTCTGCCGTAACAGGAACTTCTCCATCTCTTTCTCTCCGACTCTTGCTCGGAACTGGTGATACCACATTTGGAAAAGTGAGTGGATTTATTCTCCCTAATTCACAAACAGTTTGGTCTGACCTTTCCGATACATCTCACAGTTCTACACTTATCAGCGGAAAAGATTGGTTTACCGGCTCTCTATTAGATGGCGTGAATTCTATGTCTTCTCGCTCTTACTCTACCGTTTGGGCATATTAATGAAAATTTTAAAATGACCTGTATCAAAAAGCCCCCGCCTTTGGCGGGGGCTTTTTTTTTATTTTCCCATTTGGTACTGTGAGCATAGATTTTTTCCTCTATGCGGTATGTCCAAATTTTCCTTTGTTGCACTCCCCTCTGCCAATGCAAAAACCGTAACCGCTAAATAGGTTGTCATTTTATTCCCCTTTTTTCTTTATTCCTATGAAATCGCCTCTCCTTTTTGCGCTCCTCATTTTTCTCTCTGGATGCACACTCTTGCCATCATCAGACAGTACTCCCAAATCCTATAACTCTAGCGGAGAAGAAATTGCTCAGTCACCTTCTAACCCGCAAGAAAATACCAATGATTTGAAGAAACGACTTTTAGAAGCACGGGAAAAAGAAGCACAAAAAGCAAATACGGAGGGTGAGAAACCTCTTAAAACAGCCAGTCTGGTGCTGGAAACCAAAGAGTCAACCGCAGGGAAAATCACCGTTTCAGTTATGCTGAAAAACCCAAAACAAGAACCCATTACTTCCCTCCAAAGCTGGGTATCCTATCCCAAAGAAATCCTTTCCGGAGAGTCTCTTACGCTTCCTCAAAACTCTCCTTTTACGCTGGTAGCGCCAGGGGAAAAAGATTTTGATACAGATATGGGAATCGCAAAAATTGGAGTTTCTCTGTCAGAAGGAAAAACTTTTGCGGATATAGAAACCGAAGTCGCAACGATTTCATTCACCAGAAAAAAAGAGGGCATGGCATCTTTAGAGTTTTTTAATCCTGGAGATGAAGGACAAACCCGTATTATGAGCATTACCAAAAGCGGTCCTCAAAATATTTTGGATGAAAAACAGGTCAAATCAGTGATTATTCCGTAATTCCGTAGGGGCGCGATTTATCGCGCCCTTTTTTGTGTTCAAGCGCCCTGCATAAGCCGGGTTCTGTAGATTGCAATCATCTCTCTGATGGCGGCAAATTGCTCTACTCGCTCATGCGGCGGGAATTTTTATGGCTCCGAAAACCATCACGGAAAAACGCCATAAAAATTCCATCCCGCCTTGCCGACCCCTGGGGTTTACCAACGATCCACCATTACTGGTGGTGTCCCACGCGTGTATAACGCGCGAGCGTTTCACTTTACTCGTCTCTGTGGCACTTTCCGTACTGGCATTTTTTACTCTGCCAACCCTTCCCGTTAGGAAGCAAGGAATGGTCGTCGGCCCGGACTTTCCTCTCTTAAAAAAATAAGAGCGATTGCCTTCAGGCGCCTGAACAAAAACCAGAATAGCAGAAAGAAAAAAAATGGGGGAGACAAATTGCCATTTGTCTCTCTTATTCGTTTTTGGTAGGATTCCTCAGGTTTTTAAAGATCCCATTTTATCTTTCTTTTTATGTCAAACCCAGATCTTGAGCTCCGCAGACGGCACAGCGCCAGCCATATTATGACGGCAGCCGTAAAAATGCTTTTTCCAGAAATAAAATTGGGAGTAGGACCGTGGACCGACACGGGTTTTTACCAAGATTTTGACTTGGGCGAACAAAAAATCTCCGACGCGGATTTTAAGGAGATCGAGAAAAAAATGCGCTGGATTACAAATAAAGACTTTCCCATCACCAAAAAAATGGTTTCTGCTGCCCATGCAAAAACTCTTTTTGCGCACGACCCCTATAAAACCGAACTCATTGAGGAAATTGAAAAACGAGGAGAAGAAGTTTCTCTCTACCTTTTTGGAGACCTGGAAAAACCGTTTTATACCGATTTATGCGCCGGACCGCATTTAGAAAGCACCGGACAACTGGGAGCATTTCAACTCGTAAAAACCGCAGGAGCATACTGGCGAGGAGACGAAAAAAACGCGATGCTAACCCGTATTTACGGAGTAGCGTTTGAGAGCCCAGAAGCATTAGACCACTACAAAAAAATGATGGAAGAAGCAGAAAAACGAGATCACCGCAAACTCGGAAAAGAACTGAATCTCTTCACTTTTTCCGACCTCGTGGGACCGGGGCTTCCCCTGTTTACGCCCAAGGGAACCGTCATTCGTGAGGAACTTTCTGCTCTTCTCTGGAAACTCAATAAAAAATATGGATACCAAAAAGTGGATATTCCCCACCTTGCAAAGCCCGATTTGTATAAAGTAAGCGGACACTGGGACAAGTACAAAGACGATGGATTTTTGGTAACCGGGCGAGAAAAACAGTATATGTTAAAACCCATGAACTGCCCGCACCATACCCAAATTTATGCGTCTGAGGCTCGCAGTTATAGGGACCTTCCCCAGCGATATTTTGAAGTCACCAAAGTATACCGAGACGAGCAGAGCGGAGAAATTTTAGGGCTTTCCCGCGTTATTTCTATTACGCAAGACGACGGGCATGTGTTTTGCCGTGCAGACCAAATTGAAGAAGAAATTGCGAATATCGTTGGTATTATTAAAGATTTTTACCGAGAAATGGGAATGCTGGAAGAAGGAAAATACCATGCACGGCTTTCCGTACGCGATCCCAAAACGCCAGAAAAATATCTGGGAGACCATAAAATTTGGGACACGGCAGAAGCGACGCTAGAAGAAATGGGGAAAAAGCACGGACTCCATTTGGAAAGAGGTGAAGGAGAAGCTGCATTTTACGGACCAAAACTGGACTTTATGTTTCAAGATGCTATTGGGCGAACCTGGCAACTGGCAACCATTCAGCTGGATTTTGTACAGCCAGAAAGGTTCCAACTGGAATTTACAAACAAAGACGGTCAAAAAGAGCGCCCCGTAATGATTCACCGCGCCATTAGCGGATCTTTGGAGCGGTTTATTGGGATTCTTATTGAGCATTATGCGGGAGCGTTTCCCGCGTGGCTTGCCCCCGTACAAGCGCATATTTTACCCGTCAATGAAATCCACGAACCCATTGCAAAAGCCTTTCTGGAATATTTACAAGAAAAAGACGCCCGCGTGGAGCTTTACGATTCTTCCGACAGCTTGGGAAAGCGGATTAGAAACTGCCAAAAGGCAAAAGTACCGTATGCAGTTATTTTAGGAGATAATGAGGTAGGGGCTTATAACAATACGCCCGATGCGCCAATTGATTTTTCAAAAATGACCATTACCGTGCGGAAATATGGGGAAGAAAAAGATGAAAAAATGGGGGTGGAAGAATTTTTAAAGGGGTTGGGGAGGTAAAATTTATTATGAAGAAATCTCTTTTTGAGAAAATTAAGCGGCATTGGATAATTGTGACTGTAGGTTTTATAGCTTCTTTGGTCATAGGAACTGCAACTTTTATTGAAAAATCTGAATATCTTGCCCAGTATTTCTCCAATACGGAAACTCAAGACCAATTAACTCCAGAAACAATTCCCAATTTTTCTGTTGGGAGTACCCAAGAATTTATAAGTAAACTTCTCGGTCCTCCAGAAAAAATCCTTAATACAACACAAGGGAAAGAAGTATCTCTTTGGCAATTGCCAACGGGTGTGATTATCGGAATTATTTACGAAGAAAAAAAGGTTGGCACCCTCTTTGTATATTCTTACAGTTGCGAAAAAGAGATATCGGTATTAAATGCCAGTTTATGCAAAGAATTGCCCAAATATTGGGATGATTGGGATAGTCTTTTCGGTGCACAAAATGTAGGATATGTTGAACGAAAACCAAGTGATAGATCCACTATGTATCTCAATTTTTACTCTGGAGCGGAAGGCAGTGCATTGGATTTAATTACTTATATACATGAAAATAAAGAATATTTTACTAAAAATATCAATACTCCCGATCCAATGATGCAAAAATTTATAGAACTGAGAAAAGGAATAAAAGCTAATTTCATTGTTTTTAGTGAAACAGAAATGTCAGCGAAAGAAGTTCTGGATATTTATTACAAAGGGTTTATGAATTTTCATTTTCTTTCAAGTTGATTCCTTGTGTTCCTTCAAACTTGCACTTGTGCTGGGCTGACTTTCCTGAGTCAGCCCTTTTGTTTCTGGTTTTCTAATACTTGCTCATAAAAAAATTCCCCCTTGCGTTGGAGCGCTTTTGTAAAGGGCTCCTTATTTTTGGTGTGATGAATTTTTGGAAAATGCCAAACAAAAGGGCGCGATTACAAATCCCGCCCAACATAAAAAATAAAAAAATTGACATTTAGCCCAAATTTAATACAGTACGCTCCCTTTTTTATACCTCATTCTATGAAATTGGCTAAAAATAGTATACGAAAACCATTTCTTACTCCTGAGGAACTTAAAATTCGATCAGAAATATGGAAAAATGCCAGTAACCACAAAGAAGGAGGAGGAATTATTGCATATCCCTGTACACGATACGAAAATTATACAGGATATAAACCGCTTGAGAATAGTATTGATGCACGGCACGGAGAAAGATTTCTTTCCGAAACTATTCCTCAAATGCTCGAAACCAGAAATAAAATAAAAGTACTAGATATTGGCGGAGGAATGGGTTTACACGCAGAACAAATGCGAAAAATATTTGGAGAAGATGTAATTCGTGTTTTTACTACCGGACTTTGTAAAAAACCATATCGTGAATTTCGCAGAAAATATGCTCAAACATATGCCAATAATGGATTTTTTCAAGAAGATATCTCTCAAAAACCTCATCGAGATGATCTCCAATGGAGATCTCTCTCTCAATTATCTGACTTTCCAGAATTTGACATTATATTAGACACATACGGAGAGCATATGTACGCGTGCGATACCAATGAGACTTTTGAGCAATATTTTAGGATGGTTGCAAAAAAACTTCTTCCTGGTGGTCACGCGAGTATTTCTCCTCTCAGCAGTTTTCCTGTAGAAAAAAAGGGTCAACAATTTACGCTCTCCCATCTTATAGCGGAGATTGGGGAAAAATTAGAATACGAAATGGGAATACAGCTCTCCTATCATAGGGCTCACTCATGCGTAAAAATAGATAAACCAGAAAATAATACGCTAAAAAAAACTCAAAAAGTGTAACCCTCTTCCGACTATACAAGAGGAAGATTACTTTTTTTATATGGTTCATCAACAACACATTATAAACCTCATTCATGAGTACGAAAATCCCAAGAGAATAGCCATTTCTCGAAGGTATCCGGTACTCAAAACACCACTGCTTTTTTTACGGAGAAGCTTTCGAAAAATAAAAAATTTCTTTGATGTGAGAGTTCGATATAAAAGAGCGTTAGAATATTATGAATGTATTGTTGTGCGGCATCAATCAGTACTCCGACGAACATTAGGAGATAGTAATCCCAGACTACAAGAACAAAAAATCATCAACCTCCAACAAGCCGTAAATCGCCTTAATGGTGTAACTATCCCACCCCATTGTATTTTTTCACTCTGGGAAATTATTGGCGCCCCAACCTACAAAAATGGATATGGAAACGGAATGCTGCTCTCCAACGGAAAAATAGTAGAAGGGGTAGGAGGTGGGCTTTGCCAAATGTCTAATTTGTTATACTGGATGTTCCTTCATGCTCCTTTTAAAACCATTGAACGATTTCACCATTCCCTTGATGTTTTTCCCGATTCCGGAAGAATTTTACCATTTGGAGGAGGTGCGACCATTATGTACAACTTTCTGGACTTAAAAGTGCAAAATATATCTCCATTCCCTCTGCAACTAAAACTCTGGATTACAGAGAACCACTTAAAAGGACAAATCCTTTCGCCGCAGCCTCTTCCTCAAAAATTTCATGTTTTTGAAAAAGACCATTATTTTATTAAAAGAGGAGAGCAATACTTCCGATATAATGAAATTTATAAAGAAACGAAAATAAATGGAGAAATCCAAAAAATTGAAAAAATTACTACAAACTTTGCTCCAGTCTTATACCCCGTAAACCAAGAATATTTAGAAAAAAATAATTTTACGGTTCTGGATTTTACGAATACGGAAGAGGCACAAGAACCCTGTATTCCTTCAAACTTGGAGTCAGGGTTTTCCAGAAAACAGTATTAATCAAGTATAAAAGCCATATATTTGCATTTTGTGGAGCTTGTCTCCATATTTTCCCCATTTCTTTTTTTCACATTTTTTGGCATATTTTTCTTGAGAAAATATTTTCATTTTCGTTCCTATGCCCCTTTCTTTCTCCAAATATTCAGACGGTCTTATTCCCACCATTGTCCAACACGCTTCCAGTGGAAAAGTCCTTATGATGGGGTTTTCTAACGAAGAATCTTTAGAAAAAACAAAAGAAACGCGCCTAGCAACTTTTTACTCTCGAACTCGTAAATACCTATGGACCAAAGGGGAAACATCCGGAAATGTCCTCCATATTACGGCCGTGCAGTATGATTGCGACGGAGATACTCTACTTTTTTTGGCTATTCCAGATGGTCCCACCTGCCATACAGGAGAAAAAAGCTGTTTTTGGGAAGGAGAACATGGAAAAACGGATGCAGAAATGCTGTGGGAAGTGTTTGAAAGCATTATTAAAAGCCAAACAGATACTACAGAGCATTCGTATGTCACATCTCTTTTTGCAGAAGGGCTAGACCGTATCGCACAAAAAGTAGGAGAAGAAGCCGTAGAAACAGTTATCGCTGCAAAAAACGAAAATCAAGAAGATTTTATTGGAGAAGCCTCCGATCTCCTCTTTCACCTCATGGTGCTCCTGGTCCAAAAAGGGGTTTCCCTCCATGATATTGCCGAGAAATTTTCAAAGAGGCATCAGAAGTCTACAAATTCTCTTGATTTTTCCCGTTAAAACTGGAAAATGCCTTGGCACATTGGTATTATTCTTTGTGCCCATAGGCTTGGTTTTCAGTGTGGCGCCATCGTCTAGTGGTTAGGACACTGGATTCTCATTCCGGCAACAGGGGTTCGATTCCCCTTGGCGCTACCAATTTTTTCATTTTTCCCCTTTTTTCTTTTTCTCATGCCTCTTATAAAATCTGCAAAGAAGCGAATGGCTCAAACCGTAAAAAAGAATGAGCGCAACAAGCATTATAAATCACGAATGCTGACGCTCTTTAAAAATATTGCGAAATGGATAAAAGAAGGAAGTTTTACAAAAGCTCTCTCATTTGTTCCAGAGGCACAAAAAGCCATTGATACTGCCGCAAAAAAGAACATTATTTACAAACGAAATGCAGACCGAAAAAAATCTGCAATCGCAAAGATGATTAATACCGCGGCATTAAAGGGTGCTGCTGCAGATGTTTTGGTGGCTACCAAAAAAACACCTACGCAAAAAACACTCACAAAAAAAACGACCACTAAAAAAGCTTCTTCTTAAGTCTTCATGAAAGCCATTCAAAACTATTTCATCGGCGCTATTCATGAATTTAAAAACATTACTTGGCCTACCGAAGCCGAAACAGTTCGTATAGCAAAAATTACTGTCGTTTTTATTGGGGTGTGCACAGCCCTTTTCTTTCTCGCAGATGGGATTTTTTCAATTCTTTTAGTAAAACTCTCTTCTTTTTTTTAGTCCGACTTCTCTTTTTCTCATGTCTACTGCTCTCAAAGATTCTTCCGATGTGTCTGTGCCAAAAATCACAGAAATTAAAAAGGGACGACAAGATTCGTCTCAGGGACGACAGTGGTATGCTATTCATACTTATTCTGGGTATGAAGATGCGGTAAAAAAATCTATTCTCACGAGATTAGAGACTTTTGGAATGCACGATAAAATTTTTGATATTGTGGTTCCGAAAGAAAGTGAAATTCACCTCCGAAAAGGAAAACCAATTTCTCGAAAAAAATGTATTTTCCCCGGTTATGTTCTGATAGAAATGATTGTGACGGATGATTCATGGTATTTAGTACGAAACACTCCCAATGTTACCGGGTTCGTAGGCGCTGGAACCACTCCTATTCCCGTAACACCGGAAGAATTTGGAATTATTAAAGACCGTATGGGAGTAGAAAAACCAAAATTCAAGACCGAATTCTCAACAGGAGATATTGTAAAAATTACAGAAGGTCCATTTGCTACTTTTGAAGGGCGTATTTCTGAGTTAGAAGCCGACAAAGGACGATTAACGGTTCTGGTAACCGTGTTCGACCGAGAAACTCCTGTGGAACTCAACTTTAACCAAGTACAAAAAAAATGATCCCCAAGTGGGCATTTGCACTGGGATTTGGAGGAATTATTCTCTTCCTCATTGGGGTGCAACTTATTCTTGCTCCCCCTAGTGTTTTTCGGTTTTCTTCCAACGCAACAGAAGAATCAACCTCTGGATCAGATACAGCAGCGCTCCAGTCTCATTTCCCTGAATCTGCATTCAGTAATACCGACCTCGGTGAAGTGGTCCTTTCCAAACAAATGGAAGTGAACCAGTTTTTTAATACCACCCTATTCCCTTCGGAACAGCTCAATATTCGGGTTCTCAAATCGCTGTACTCTCAAAAAAAAGGAACCACCATTTCCCCCCTCATTTCGGTCTATGAATTTTTTCCAACCCGAGATACCACCATCGATCATGCCTATCTGTCTCTTAAAGGATTCTTTGCAGAATCGCTAAAAGACAGTGTAGAAGCCGAAGTAAACGAAACGAATACCTATGGAGAACATTCTTTCTATATAAACCTTGGCAACCAAGAAAAAACCGTGTACCTTGTCGTGGCGCATAAAAACGAACTGCTCGGGTTTGAATATCCCCGTGCTAGTCACGAATCGGTAAAAAAGGTTTTTCAGACCTATTTTGGAACCGTACCAGACGCGTTGTAATTTCTTTTTTTTCTTATGGCGAAAGCAATCACCAGAGTAGTGGGACTCCAACTTCCAGCAGGAAAGGCAACTCCAGCTCCTCCAGTAGGAACCGTACTCGGTCCTACCGGTATCAACATTCCCGATTTTTGTTCTCAGTTTAACGAAAAAACGCGAGAAATGGGTGATACCATTGTTCCTGCAAAAATTTCTATCTACGAAGATAGAACTTTTACTTTTATCCTCAAATCTGCACCTGCAGCGTTTTTGCTCAAAAAAGCAGCAGGAGTAAAATCAGGTTCAAAAAAACCACATATCGATAAAGTAGGTGTTATCTCCCAATCACAATTGGAAGAAATTGCAGAAACAAAAAAAGACGACCTTTCTGGTCTCGATATGGATGCTCGAGTAAAAATTATTGCTGGAACAGCCCGATCAATGGGAATAAAAATTGAGGGATAATAAATCCCCCGTTACAATATCATTTTTCTCGTGGGAGCCTCGCCCCAATATTAAAAACAGAGGCGCTATTACCACTTTTACCCCTTCTTTTATGAAGCACTACGGAAAGAAATATCGAGCTGCGCTCGAAAAAATCGGAGATACGAAAAAAGTATTTCCTCTTTTAGAAGGAGTGGCTCTTTTATTAGAGACCTCCACCACTACTTTTGATGCGAGTGCAGAACTCCATCTTAAAACGGGATGTAATCCCAAGCACGCCGACCAAATCGTTCGGTCTACTATCGTGCTTCCCCATGGAACAGGAAAAACCGTTCGTATTGCGGTTTTTTGTGAAGAACCACAGGTAGAAAAAGCAAAGGCTGCCGGAGCCGATTTAGCCGGAGGAGAAGAATTTATTGAAGAAGTAGCTAAGGGAACTGTTGATTTTGACATTGCCATTGCTACCCCTGGAATGATGAAACTGTTGGCAAAAGTTGCAAAGGTTTTAGGACCAAAAGGACTTATGCCTTCTCCTAAATCAGGAACGGTAACCGACAATGTAACCGGTGCTATTTCTGACCTAAAAAAAGGGAAAATTGAGTTTAGAACTGACAAACAGGGAATCATTCACTCCAGTTTTGGAAAAGTCTCTTTTGGGACAACCAAACTGGTAGAAAACCTAAAAGCATTAGTAAAAGCAGTTTCTGATGCAAAGCCAACGGGAGTAAAGGGAACTTATCTCCAGTCGGCAACCGTTGCCACCACTATGGGACCAGGGATAAAAATTAACTTTTCAGAAGCAGTATAAACTGTTCATTTTTTATCCTGTAAAGACAGAAATACAGATTTTTCCCCATCCATTTATGAAATATAAATGCGGTGGGGATTTTTTTAAACATTAAATGTCTGTAAAAGTGAGATTCCGTCATTGCGAGCCTTTAGGCGAAGCAATCCATGCACCACTTTCTGGATCACTTCGTCGTTCCTCCTGGTTATGACAGCTGCACATGGAGGAAAAAACTGAAATTTGATTTTTTACGAAAAATGCAGTAGAATCGTATGATATTTTTGTGACCGTATGTGGGGAACCATTACCAAAAGCTATTTGTGGCAAAACCTTTCTTTAGAATCTCAAGAAAAAATACAAAACCAGTGGGAAGGATTTTCTGAAGACAAAAAACAAGAAATATTCTCTATTTTTGAGGAAACCGACACTGCCCAAAAACTTATTGTTGAAATTTTTGAGGACGAGTTGAAGCCCAAAACAGCGGAATATTCAAAAAAAATACGAACCAGTGCCGAAGAAGACGAACGAGAAAACGCTCAGAAAAAGCTAGAATTCTTGCTATCCAATTTATAAATCCACCTATGCCAGAAGAACTCATAAACACAAAAGAAACAGAGGAACTGCAGAGTGGAAAAATTGAACGAATACAAGACGATAAAACCAGTAGTCCTGCGGATTTACAGGCATTTTTAAAGGAGCAGTTTGAACAAGCAAAGGTAATGCTCAAAGGGCAATCTGAAGATTATAAGGGAGATTATGATTTTGGGAAAACTCCAGACCGTACACAAAAAAATATAGAAAGAGCTTTTTCTTTTATTACCGCAATGGAAGAAAATCAACAAGCCATTTCCATAGAAGTTTTACGACAACAATGTGCCAAATTAACGGAAATAGTGGGGGGAACTATTACGGTAGATGAACAAGGGAAAGACCAATTTGGACAAACGCAAAGACCGGAAATGAAGGGCGTTCCACGAGATGGATATGGTTATTTTGACTATAAAAAAGAAGGATTAGAAGGAGTTAGGGGGCAAGTTGATAGTGCACTAGAAAGAGAAAAACGAGCAGAAGATTTAAAAACGGTAGAAACCAACCCCGAAAGCCTTGCAGAAGTAAAACAGGCAATGAGAGAGGAAGGAACTTTTACGGAAACAGTATATGGCGACGGGAAAGGACCAACGCTTATTTTATTGCCAGAAATTCATAATAACCCAGAAACAGTAGGAGGAAATACTCATCTTCTCACAAAAACACAAGATAATCTTGATTTTTTGGGATCTGAAGGATTAGGGAAAGATGTATCAGAAGATCTTACAAATGATAAAGTGAATTCTATTAAGAAATCCATCCCCCCTTCTGAAACTATTTTTTCAAAAATTAACGAAGGGAAAATAGGGATTAGTAGCATAGGCGCAAAAGTTATACATCCAGAAGTAAAACTTGTCGGAGTTGAAGAGTTATCACTTTCCAAAGCTGTTAAAAACAAGGATCAGAGGGCTATTTCCCTTTCTCAAGAAGAACAAAAGAAAGGTCTTCAGGAAATGGTGAATGACATCGACAGTGGGAAAGTAAAAATTACCCCACAACAAATGATAAAAATGATGATAAAACAAGGCGGAAGTAGTCCTTTTACTCAAGAGGTAATAATAAAAGCAAGAAATACTGTTTGGCTTCAAAAGTTACAAGATCAAATATTGTACGAAGGAAACCAACCCTATATTGTCCCCAAAAATAAAACTACAGCTTTTTTAGAAAGCTGGGGCATGACAAAAAAAGTAGGCGTAGAAACTCCTATAAACCATGGGATTGCAACTCTTTCTCATGGAGCGAGGCACGCGGAAGATATTACTGCCAGAGCAGGTCAGTATGGGTTTGGAAGGGTTATAGAATTTAGAACAAAAGGTTGGGATAAACCAATCACTTCTGCCGGATTTGTTGAATATGCTAAAAAACAAATGGGAATTGATATTACAAAGTAAACTTTTTTCTGAATGAAAAATATTACCAGTAGCTTGCTTACCCCTTCGGCATGGTTCCTAATATTTCTCCCAACACCACTTCTACCTCTTCTGCAATATGATGGGGATTTTGAAAAGGGATCAATTTTCCCGGAGGACAAAATAAGGAAGATTGCCGTGCTATCCGTTCATCATGCGCATTGGCCAAAAACCGAAAACTGTTGGTAACAAGCAGTCGAAACTCTTGTTCCATAATTGAAAGGAATTCTTCATCTCCAAACCCGCGGGGACGAATGCAATACAACACAGAAATATCCGGATGTACGATATCCAAAAGGCGTTGCATTTCTCCCACCGAATCAACCCCCAATTCTAACACCAACACCTCTGGAAAACTTTTCGCTAAAAATACCTTTTTAAACGCCGAAGAGAGAATAGAAATCCATTTTCCTGTGTCTCGTTTCCCCGTTGGTTCATCAAGAATCGCCAAAGGAAGACCAATTTCGGTATTAAAACCGCGGGAATTTTCTCGTACTCTCAGCGTTCCTGATTCCAAAAGCTTTGCCATAATGGCTTCGCGAATTTCACTTTTCCCCTCTGTTCCGGCAATCGCAATAATGCGCGGAGAAAAACGCCAAATAGCAATTTTAGCAAGGTATTTAAGGATAAAACTGACAAGGGGTTTGAGGATAGATGTCATGGGAACGAATATTGAGAAATGGTTGACGAGAAGAGGGAAAACAAGGATTATGAAAGTGAATTTGCCGTATGGCACTGATCCTCAAGTAGATTTTTCTCTTGAGGTGACGATATTTCGCCCTTCCCTAAAGATAAAAACTTTTGAAGGGCTTTTTTTGTGTAAAGATTCTTCGTGAGAAATTTTTCCAATACGAGATTCTAATCGTTGAGCACTCAACAGAGGCGAACCATCAAAGTCTTTATTAATGATCATAAGACGATTTTTGCAAAGAATTTCAGGAAAAAATCGATTACGGGTTTTAAGAAAAATGTCATACTACTTTGTTTTCACCAAAATATTTCTGCCATAGTAATATTGGTATTCACTGGTAACATTGCCGGTTTGCCCCGTAAGCGTTAACTGTCCTCCTCGTCGCTTCCCAAAATTATTGGGACACGCCGTGTCACACATTCCATCTACCAAATACGCTTCATCAATTGACTGGGTATCAAACGAATATTTCACGATATGAAATTCTGATTTACTCTCTGCCTGTGCCCCTAAAAATACCGCCATTTTCCCATCAGTCGACGCACAAACCCGAGAGAAATCGGTTGTTTTCAGAGGTCGGTTAAGGACTTTAAACGAAAGATTTTTTGCTTCCAATGCCTTGGTAAAATCGGCATACCACGGTTTAGAAGTAGCATTTCCCAATGGTCCGCAAACATCAAAAGGAAATTCTGGATGAGATGCCGTAGCGAGGTATTCTCGCACAATACTTTCTGCAGGAGAGTTTGCGGGTCCCGCAGTACTAGAGTCTTGGTTTTTTACTAATGCGTCTGCACGATTTTTTTGGATTTGGCAGTCTCGAAGTTCTGTTTGTGCTACTCGTACCGCCTCGGTGAGATTATTTTTTTCTGCGGTCAGCGATTCTATCGTAACCGGACCAGTAGGCAGTGGAGACGCCAAAGGATCGGGCGTCATTCCAGATGCCAAGGGAGATGCAGTGGGTGTTACGGCAACGGAAACTGTAGGCGCTACAATAGGAGTCGCCGCAGGAGAAGGAACTCCAGCAGGAATTTCTATTTCTCCACATCCAGAAAGGAAGAGAAGAGAACACGAAAGAGCGAGGGCAAAAGATTTCATGAGGAAATGGTAAAATGACGAAAAAAAGTGTGCATTCGTTCAAACGCTTCTTGCAGGTCCGGTTCACTCCGTCCAAAAGACAACCGCACATGACCTTCCCCTGTTGGTCCAAATGCTACTCCGGGAACCAACGCAACGCCAGTTTTTTGGAGGAGTTCCATACAAAATTGTTGTGAATCTATAATTTGTGGATTTTTGGGTGCTATTTTGGGAAACACGAAATAGGAAGCATTGGGTTTAATGTACGAAAAAACATCGGGAAGAGAATTGAGGAAAGTGGTCGTCATATTGAGCCGTCGTAAATACGCGGCTTTAAATTCTTGGACGGCTTCATTCCCCTCATCTGAAAATGCCGCAATGGCAGCGTATTGCGAAACAACTGGCGCACAGGTCACCATGGAATCGTGCGCCTTTAAAATTTCTGCAATATTTCTGGCACTGGAGTGAACAAATCCCACTCGCCAACCCGTCATGGCAAAGGCTTTAGAGAAAGAAAAAACACGAATAATACGGTCTTTGAGTTCTGGAATCGTCGCCAGCGAAAAAATTTCTTCTCCGGTATACACAAAATCTTTATACACTTCGTCAGACAAGAGGAAGAGATCGTGTTTTTTCGCCATCTCGGCGAGCACCAGAAGATCTTTTTTACTAAAAATAGTTCCCGTAGGGTTGGACGGATTACAGTAAAAAATCACTCGCGTGCGAGGAGTAATGCGTTTTTCAAACTCTTCCACTAAAACACTCCATCCCCCTTCTTCGTGCAGAGGAACAAAAACGGGGGTTCCGTGCGCCAGTTGAATAGCCTGTGCATACGAAGCATACACGGGAGAAGGAATAAGCACCTCATCACCCGGTTTTAAAATAGCCAAAAGAGAGGCAGTAATCGCCTCAATAGAGCCTGCCGTAACAATTATTTCGGAATGATAATCGTAGTGCATTCCATCTTTTCTGAGCGACTCTGCCACCACCTCCCGCAGTTCGGGCAACCCATTAGTGAGGGAATATTTAGCAGCTTTTCCACTTTTAATGGCTTCTATAGCAGCATTTTTAAGAAAGTCAGGCGTATCAAAACTGGGAATTCCTTGGGCAAGAGAAACCACCTTGGGATGCTTGGCAGCTTCCAACTCCATGAGTTTAATAGGCGAAACGGTCATGTTTCCCGTCCGAAACATACTCATTATGCAGGAGAAAAATCAGGAAAAACGGTAGCACGGAAGGGATTTAAGATGCAAGGTTTGTCATTTTTGTGAATAATAATTTTAAAAAAGAAGCCCCGCTTTTATGCGGGGCTTCTTTAATAAACACTCTTAACTTCTTATTTATTTGGAATCACTGTAAAAACACCCGAAGCATCACGGTTCCCCAATACGAATTTTCGGTTATCCATTACATTATTAGTTGATAAAGGACTTTCATCTCCTATGGAGTATTGGTACTGAACCTTAGTAATCATCGCTGAAGATTTTCGAGAATAAGTATTGGAATCAATTTTTGCAGTGTAAGTAATAATGGCATTTTTTGGGAAAGAGTAACAAGTAAGAGATGGCTTACTTTTCATCAATAAAACACATCCATTATTTTTTCGTGCCTGAGAAGCAGTAGAATAAAATTTGAGAGAAGATGACGAATCAATTTTAATGTTTGTAAAAAAGGAAGGCATGGTATGTGAAAGTTTCCCCTTTGAATTTACATCAGCAAACTGAGATTGAGAAATTTTTACAGTAACCTCTTCTCCAAAAGATACAGGGAATTCATCAAATGCAACCGGGCTAGGATCAGAAATTCCTAAGTCATCTGTATTGGTGGATGGAGTAGAAATAAAAAGAGAAACACTATCTCCAGCAAGAGCTTCTTTCTCTACTGGTAAAGAAAGAAAAAACGCACCAATTCCTCCTAAAAAAAGGACGAGGGTGGAAAAAAGAAAGGAAGAACGCTTCATAAAAAAAGAATAAAGTGGAACATTCGGAACTTAAAAAGGGTATCAAACAGTGTTCATAGGCGAAGGAATACAGTGTTCATAGGCGAAGGAATAAAAAAAGAAAAAATCTTGTCCATCTCTATAGTCGTAATAGGGTTACACTTTTGGGACTTTTTTTAAAAACTCGCCAGTCTCTGTAAAAAATTTACCAACCGCGCAATATATCCCCATTCATTGTCGTACCAAAACAGCATTTGTGCACTTTTCCCGTGGGCTTTGGTAAGCGCCGTATCCAGAATAGAAGAATGCGGATCGGTTTTAAAATCAATAGAAACGAGTTCTTCCTCTGAAACCGCTAAAATATTTTTTAGTTCTGGCTTTTTTGAAGCTTCACGAATGAGATTATTGAGCTCTTCTGCCGTCACTTCTCTGTTAAACACAAATCGCACATCGCAAATACTAGAAGTCGCAATCGGAACCCGAAAAGCCAATCCATCTACTTTCCCTTCTAAACTGGGAATGACTTTAGAAATCGCTCGCATGGCACCAGAAGTAGTGGGGATAATGCTCTGTACTGCACTTCTGGCACGACGCAAATCCCCTCCTGCGTTATCGAGCAAATTTTGGGAATGCGTAAATGAGTGGATAGAGGACACATACGCGTTCTCGATTCCAATCGCGTCTTCCAAAACCTTCATGGGCGGTGCAATACAGTTGGTGGTGCATGATGCGTTGGACATCACCGTCATTTCGTCAGTAATTCCTTCATCATTTACTCCAAAAACAAAAGTGGGAGAATCATCCTTCATAGGGGCTGAAACGAGCACTTTTTTCGCTCCTGCAGTAATATGTTTTTGGGCTATTTCTTTGTTTTTTGCTTTTCCCGTGCTTTCCAAAACCACATCAATTTCTAATTCTTTCCAAGGAAGATCTTCCACATTCGCAATATTCAGGGATCTTACCGGTTTTCCATTCACAATAATGTGTTCCGCATAACACGAAATTTCTGCATTGGTTCGTCCATGCAAAGAGTCATATTTTAAAAGATGCGCTCGCATAGTACTATCAGAACTTCGGGCATTTACTGCCACTACTTCAATATTCGGGTCAGCAAGCTCTATCAACTGGCGATGTAAAAGCCGTCCAATTCGTCCATATCCCTGAATAGCAAGGCGTAAAGGTTTCATAGAAAGAGGAGGTAAAAATACGCGCGGAGTATAGGGGAAGAAAAATCAAGATTCAAGAAATAGGATGCAGATTTGTAGTGGCGCCACCTTAACAGCGGGTCATGATCCGCTGTTTGCTACACTCGCCTGTTTTATACACGAATCTTTTAAAATTTTATCCTCCAGACTATCACACAATTTTTTATCTTTTGTTTTGGAAATAACAGAAAAAACCGTCTCGTTGATACACTTTGTTTTTTGATTTTTTGATAATTGATCACACCCTAAAAGATTCCCTGCCATTTTTGACTGTTCTATGATGACTTGCATTTCACAATTTTTCTGCGCCATAGGAACAGATATTTTTGAACAATCTTCTTTTTTGTTTGCCTTCACCGCAAGGGTAGTGAAGACGGTATTTTTACAGATTTCTCTTTCGGTGTCACTCGGAACGCTTTCGCAAAGGGCAAGATTAGAGGTATTTATAGCCTCAGAAGAAAGAAATTTATCCGCACAAATGACTTCTTCTTGTGCCTCACACGCTGCATTTCCTCCACATTTTTGTCGGTAAAATTCGGCACACGAGAGAACAATGGGAGAATTTTGATATTCAGGAGGAATAACACTCTTCGCCTCAGGAGATTCGGAATTTCCCCACCACGAACACGCGCTAAAAAAGCAGAGCAAAACACTCAGAGAAAGAATTTTTTTCATAAAATTATAAAAAATCAAACCCATTATACCACAGTCTTATACGATTCATCCTCAGAAATAAAAATGCTTTTCTCCAGAAAAAAGGGGTAAACTAGAGGAAGACCTTGGAAAAGAAAGAAATTTTGAAAGAAATTTTATTTTTTCCCCGTATCAAGAGTCAGGACGATGATTTTTCTTTTTTTGATCCCCTTTTCATGTCCCAAAATTTTTTAGAAATACCGGACGAAGTGTTGGCGACGCAAGCACGAAGCGAAAAAGAAGCGTTTGCCACCCTTATAGATCGGTATGAAAGCCGACTTTTGCGCTATATTTTACGAATTTCTTCGCTTTCTCAAGCCGAAGCCGAAGACACTCTCCAAGAAGTTTTTGTAAAGCTCTGGCAAAACATAAACGAGTACGATGAATCTCAAAAATTTTCGTCTTGGATTTACCGGATTACGCATAACGAAACCATTTCCGCATTCCGAAAAAAGGTGTCACGGGGAGATGATCAAAAAGTCTCCATTGACGATGAAATGGTGCAAGAAGTGAGCTCTCACATTTCTGTAGAAAAAGAAGTGGATGAAAACATTACTACAGTACAAGTCCATAGCATTTTACAAACCCTTCCCGAAAAATATAAAGAAGTTTTAGTGTTGCGGTTTCTGGAAGGATACTCGTACGGCGAAATGGCAGATATTTTGTCCGTTCCAGAAGGAACGGTGGCAACCCTCCTCTCTCGAGCAAAAGACGCATTTAAAAAAACTTCCAAACGACGAAACCTCTTTGACTTTCTCTCTTTCTCCTCATGAACACCCTACAAAAATTTTCAGAAAAAGTGCTTTTAGAAATTGATAAGCGAAAAATTAACCAGGTTCCGCGCTGGCGATTTGTGCTGAAAAACTTACTCTTCTGGGGAGCCTTTTTGGTGGCTTTGGTGCTCGGGGCATTTTCGTTTGCGATTATTTTCTTCGCCCTCTCTAACGGTGATTTTGATCTTTTTGCGCATCTTCCCCCCTCACGGTTTTTGTTTTTCCTGCAGAGTCTTCCATTTTTTTGGCTGGGATTTTTGGGAATTTTTTTAGGGCTTTCTATCGTATTCTTCCGGGTAACGAAGAAGGGATACCGCATCAGTCTGCCCATTCTTTTTGCCGTAGTGTTTGGATTTAGCATTGTCTCTGGGGGCATTTTGTACCTCAGTGGTGGAGGAGAAACATTGGAAAAAATTCTTACCGCTCCGTTTCCTGGGGCGCACCACACCCAAGACCAACGGGAAAGCCGATGGATGAAGCCTGAAGACGGTTTTTTAGCGGGAGAAATTGTAGGAAGGCAAGAGCAGAGCCTGGAGATTCAGGATTTTTTGCATCACACCTGGACAGTAGATATTTCCCATGCACAAATTATTCCTGGTCAAGAAACGCTCCAAGAAGAACGCATCCGAATGCTGGGAACTTCCGAAAGACCGGGGCAATTTACCGCTGAAAAAATTCTTCCCTGGGGTGGTGATAAAAAGGAAAGAAGGCGTCCCCGTCATGAAAGACCGCCTTTTTGAGAGAATCATCCTAACAGGGGGGTCTGAGACCCCCTGTTCACATTTGGTCTGAGCCCCCCTGTTATACAAATGATCAAAAATACTCGTATTTCCTTTTCTGATTTTTTAAAAACCGCTACGATACGAAAGATATTTCTTTTCTTGTGCGTATGTTCCCTATCCCATCTATCCGCCATTTTCGAGCATTTACGGTACGGGAACAGGATCTTTTTCAGGAGTTTTGGAAGCTCTTTTCTGAAAAAAATGCACAAGTAAACCTCTCCGCCATTCGAGATGAACAAGGATTTTGGGAAAAACATATTTATGACTCATTGCTGGGCGCGCCCATTATTGCCGAAAAAGCGCCAAAAAATATTATAGATATGGGCAGTGGCGGCGGATTTCCTGCTATTCCGTTGGCGATTTTATTTCCAGATATTTTGTTTACGCCGGTGGATTCGGTACAAAAAAAAGGAAAGGCCATCCAAGATTTTGCGAATGCGTTGGGGCTTACCAATGTGGTGGTGCGATGTGGGCGGGCAGAAGATTTGGGCCGAGAGAAGCAGATGCGTGAAAAATACGACATGATTTTAGCACGAGCATTTGCAAAATTTTCACCACTCTTAGAAATGACGCTTCCGTTTTTACGACAAAAAGGAACGCTTTTGGCATATCGAGGACCAGATAATGATGCCCATGATGAAGCGCTGATAGACTATTTTGGAGGTTTTTGCACCCAAAAACACCAGGGCGTATTACCCTCCGGTGAAGCGCGAGAAATTTGGGAAATTATAAAGGTAGAACCCACCTCTTCGCAATTTCCCCGAAAAGTGGGAATTCCAAAATTGGAACCCATTGGGGTGGAGGATTAAGAATTTTTCGTTATGCCGTTTCAAACGCATTTTTCATGCGCACGGGAACTTTTTCTTCTTCCTCATCTTCTTTCTCGGTGTATTCCTCTTTTACGACCAAATGCCCAAACCGCTCGTGGTTTTCTTTTTTCTCTAAAACACTCGAAAGATACCAGTACCCGCCCACCAGGTATATGGGGAGACCATACATAAACAGTGGTTTTCCAAAAATCGTCATATTCGTTTCCAGAAGAAAATCATAAATTCCATGAAGAACAGAGGCAATTACGACTCCCTCAATCATCATTCTTTCGTGGAAAACAGCTGCTTTTCGGAAATGAAAAATACGATGAAAAAATTCGGCGATATAAAAAGTTTTTCCCATCTGAATTTTTCGGCTCATATACGGCTTTGCAAAAAATCCCATGCCGTAAAACGCCCCGTAAATTCCGCTGCACAACACATGGATAAACACCACAAAAATCGACCGCATAAGAAATGTGGCAAATAGCTGATCTCCTTGCCCGTGCACCACCAACATAAAAAAGTATCCAATATTTTCGAGGAAAGCAAAACCCAGGGCAGAAACAATAGAAAGCTCAATCACATCATCTACGCTCTCAAAAATATTTTTATCCGCCTGTACCACGGCGTAGTGCTTGGCAACCTCTTCCATAAATCCTACGCTGAGAAAAATACAAAAACTGGCAAGAAGCGAATGCTGAACGATTCCCTTTACATTTTCCTGAAAATTTACCGATTCCACCTTGATATACACAAAATTAAACGAATCACCCCAGGATGCCTGATACGCCAGCACTAAAGCCGCAGAAAGCATTCCAAAAAAGAACGCGAGAGAAACAGGACCTTTTTTTTCGGGATGTTTCCCAAGAAATATCCACAGCCACGCCACTGCAGGAATAAGGGCGAGCAGAATGCACGAAACAAATTCGAGTGGGAAAAGTTTTGCCTGGAGAAAAACGGTAAGCATATGGGAAAATTAAGAATTTAGAATTAAGAGTGAGGAATGTTCCGTCATTGCGAGCTTGCGAAGCAATCCATATTTTCCTGGATCGCCATCGAGAGCCTCACTCGCAATAATGAGGAAGACTCAAATCTTTTTTTCACATTACTATAAACTATTTACTGTAAAAAGTAAAGCAATGATTGAAATTGCTTTGGATTTTTTGATCTGTCCTTTACACTTTCGGTGTTCTTTTTCTCATATCTTTATGCCCATGCGCTTTGTTTTCCCGTTTGAAGAAGGATCCGCTGACCAAAAAGATCTTTTGGGTGGAAAAGGTGCCAATTTATCGGAAATGATGAAGCTTGGGATTCCTGTTCCGCACGGGTTTATTATTACCACCGCGTGTTGTAATGCGTTTTTAGCCCGGGGAAATGTTTTTCCAGAAGGAGTAGAAGACACGGTAGAAAAAGCAGTGGAAGAGCTGGAGAAAAAAACAGGAAAACAATTTGGAGATGACGAAAATCCACTGTTGGTTTCGGTGCGCAGTGGAGCAAAAATTTCTATGCCGGGGATGATGGACACCGTTTTAAACCTGGGAATGAACGACAAAGCCGAAGAGGGGCTGGCAAAAAAAACAGGCAATGCGCGGTTTGCAGCCGATACTCATCGCCGATTTGTACAGATGTTTTCTAATGTGGTTTTAGAGGTTCCGCATCATCTTTTTGAAGCGGCATTAGCACAAAAAAAGAGAGAAAAAAATATTACCGCCGATACGGATTTTTCAGCAGAAGATCTTCACGATCTCGTAAAAATATTTCGAGATATTGCAGAAAAACACACCGGAAATTTATTTCCAAAAAACGCTAAAGAACAGCTTTTCTCCGCAATTCGTGCGGTTTTTTCCAGTTGGAATTCTTCTCGCGCAAAAAAATATCGAGAAATCCATCATATCCCCGACCATTTGGGAACGGCTGTGTGTGTGCAATCCATGGTATTTGGGAACACCGGGAATACATCGGGAACCGGAGTATGTTTTACACGCAATCCCAGTACGGGAGAAAATGCGTTTTACGGTGATTATCTCCTCAATGCGCAAGGAGAAGATGTGGTGGCAGGAATCCGAACGCCATTGGAAATTACGCATCTCGCACACGACCTTCCAGAAGTATACGCAGAGCTTTTTGCTCTTCAAAAAAAGCTAGAACTCCATTTTAAAGATATGCAGGATATTGAATTTACCATTGAAAACGGGAAACTGTTTTTGCTCCAAACCCGAACGGGAAAACGCACGGCCATGTCTGCGGTGCGCATTGCGGTAGACATGGTAGCAGAAAAAATCCTCACCAAAGAGGAAGCCATTTTACGCCTGGACCCTAAATCGTTAGATGCACTTCTCTATCCTTCACTGGATCCAAAAGCCAAAAAAGAAGTCCTCACCAAAGGAATTTCTGCCAGCCCCGGAGCCGCGAGCGGAAAAGTAGTTTTTAGCGCAGAACATGCGGTGGAATGGACGGAAAAAGGAGAAAAAGTCTTACTCGTCCGTCATGAAACCTCGCCCGAAGATATTCATGGAATGCATGTTTCCGAAGGAATTTTAACGGCGTGCGGAGGAAAAGCCAGCCATGCGGCGGTGGTAGCGCGAGGAATGGGAGTTCCATGTGTTTCGGGTGCAGTAGAAGTGGTGGTAAACGAAAAAGAAAAAAAAATCTCGGTTCATGGCACGGTAGTACATGAAGGAGATATGATTACCATTGATGGAGGAACAGGAGAAGTGATGCTGGGAAAAATTGCCACACGACCGGCGGAACTTTCTGCAGAATTTGAAGTGGTGCTTTCTTGGGCGGATGAATTAAAACGATTGCAAGTGCGGGCAAATGCCGATACTCCGCATGATGCGGCAGTAGCGCGAAAATTTGGGGCGGAAGGCATTGGGCTATGCCGCACAGAGCATATGTTTTTTGAAGAAGACCGCATTCATTTTGTCCGAAAAATGATTCTTGCCCACTCGGATGCGGAGCGAGACGAAGCGCTGGAGTCTTTACTCCCATTTCAGCAAACCGATTTTGAGGGAATTTTTACGGAAATGGATAGTTTACCGGTTACCATTCGGTTTTTGGACCCTCCTCTGCATGAATTTTTGCCACACAAAAATCATGAAATAGAAGATCTCGCGCACGATTTTGGGCTCTCGTTTGAAGAGGTAAAGGACCGGGTTACCAATCTTTCAGAGGTAAATCCCATGCTGGGGCACCGTGGATGTCGATTGCTGATCACTCTTCCGGGGCTTTTGGAGATGCAAACCAAGGCGATTTTTGAGGCGGCGATGGCGGTAAAAAAACGCGGTATTTCGGTATTTCCAGAAATCATGATTCCGCTTGTGGGTGTTCCACGAGAACTCGCTTTTTGTAGAGAAAAAATTGAGGAGACCGCAGAAGCAATTTTTCACACTTTTGGAGAACGGATTCCGTTTTTGGTAGGAACGATGATTGAGCTTCCCCGAGCGTGTGCAGAGGCAGATCAAATTGCCGAGTTTGCGGATTTTTTTAGTTTTGGAACCAATGATCTCACGCAGATGAGTTTTGGATTTTCCCGAGATGATGTGGCACGATTTTTACCGGAGTATATTGCGCGCGGATTTTTAGAGAACGATCCGTTTGAGCGAATTGACGAAGAAGGGGTGGGGGAACTCATAAAAATTGGAGTAGAGCGCGGAAGAAAACAAAAAACAGACCTCAAAATTTCTGTCTGTGGTGAGCACGGAGGAGATCCAGAATCTATCGATTTTTTCCACCGGAGTGGATTTACGCTGGTGAGTTGTTCCCCCTTTAGAGTTCCTATTGCACGGCTGGCAGCGGCACAAGCGGCTATAAAACGAAAAAATATTCGGTAAAAATTGCATCTTGATTTTTCCTCCATTATATTGATATTGTGTCCTCTTTTTTTAAGTTTTATGAGTAATGTTATCCCATTTCGCGGACGAAACGATGCGCCCATTACAGAAGTAGCAGTAAATGCTGGTGATTTATTAACACTGAGAGATCATGTTGATGCCTCTTCATCGGAAATGGCATTTTCCATTAAAGGACAACAACATGGAACGAGAGCAAAAGTCGATAAATTTATACCGATTCAAGGAGTAGAAAGTACAGGGGGGTCTGTAAATCATACTTCCGCAAGTGTAGCTTTTTTAAGAAGAGAAGCTGCAAATGATGAACGGTATAATCGGCAACATTTAGGCGAAATCCATTCTCATCCTCAAGGTCAACCAGAGTTAAGTGGATATGACAAACAAACAATAGAACGACGGCGTGAAAATACAAACGAATGCGTATATTTTCTCCTCTTTAAAAAATCAAATGGGAATTGGGCATATAAAGCTTACGATAATAGATCGAGAAGGATTAATGTTGCTGTAACAAATGACAGAGGTGAAACCAGAGTAAGTGGGGAAAATTCTGCTGGACCCGCTTGTTGGGGTCCCGATTTTTGGGCAACAACAAGACCTGCTGCAAATGATGAGAATTACCAAATGGCACAGGCTGCTTAAAGAAAGCCTGCAAAAGTGGTGTTCCGTCATTGCGAGGCACGAAGCAATCTATATTATAAGCCATTTTTAGAGCTTGGTTATTAAAAAATTTTGATTGTTACAGACTTTTTCTATGGTTATTCATATGCAAAAATACTTTGGCGATTATGCTCAAAACAAGGATATTGCAGAAAAGATAAGGCAAGAACAAATTGAGCCTTTATTTTTAAAGCCTTCTCAATATAAAGATGAAAAAATAATTCTTGATTTTTCCGGCGTAAATGCTGGAACACAGTCGTGCATGCACGCTTTATTTAGCTCTGTAGTAAAAAACGAAAAAGAAAAAGCGTTACGAAAAATAGAGTTTAAAAATGTAGAAAAAAATGGAGGACTTCGAGAAGTTATTCAAATGGTCGTGGAATACTCTTTCTAAATATTTTTTTCAAAAATCCTCCTTTTCTTATTTTTATGCCCATTGATCTCTCTCAGTTTTTACAGGAAACCCCCACCTCTTCCGCCACTAAAAAAGTGGTATTTTTTATACTCTCCGTATTTTCTACTCTACTTTTGTGGAGTATGTCCGGCACACTTTCTCCCCTCTTTTTACTGGTGCTTTTTGCAGGGGGAATAGTAGGAGGTACAGTTTTTTCGGCGTTCCTCCAAACCTCCAAGTATATCAGCATTGCCTATCCATTTGTTTTTTTCCTCATAGGCCAAATGCTCCCCATTTCGGGACTTTGGCAGTGGACCTTTTTAGCATTGGGCATTTCCCTCTCTGTACTTTTTTTGGAGCTTCACACCGACCTTTCCGAACGGATTCATATTTCCTTTTTGTCAGTGGTCCCTCGTGCGCTCTCTAAATCTTTTTTTGCTTTTCTTTTCCTCTTTTCGTTTATTATTGCCTCTTTTATACCGCTTTCGGACCTTTTAGAAACAGCATTTCAGAGCAATATGTTTGGAGATCTTCTCAGCAAAGTCACTACTCAGGCGGTCTCTTCGCCTGCACTGCAAAAATCGTTAGATGAGCAGAAAGGGGAAATTTTAAAGGTTTGTGCGAAGAATGCCGAATGTATCAAAAAGACGAATGCCGATTTTGAAGCACAGGTTTCAGAAGCGAAAAAATCCTCTTCTGCCCTGGCAAAAGATCAGATCAAAAGCACGCTCAGCCCAGAAGCACTTCAGGCACAAATTACTTCACTGCCATATGGGGCGGCTATTTCGCCCGAATCTGCGGGGGCAGCGGTCGTGTTTCTCCTCGTTTTTCTTTTGGGATTACCGTTTATTCCGGCTTTTTCTTTTTTTATTGCTGTTTTTCTGTACCCTCTTTTTACCATTTTGCGCTTATTACAGGTATTTGTTTTGCGCACGCGATCGGTCCAGCAGGAATATTTTTGGTAATCTATGCCGCTTCTTTCGCGTTTTTTACCGGATTTAACCGTGGTGGTGGCATTTTCTGGAGGTCCCGACTCTGTTTTTGCGGTAGAAAAACTGGCAGAACAAGGATTTAAAAATCTCATCCTCTCTCATTTTCACCACCATCTCCGTATTCAAGAAGGTGACCGAGATGCGCTTTTTGCAGAAAATTACGCCAAAGAAAAAGGGTTCTCTTTTGTTTTGGGCGATTGGAAAACACCAGAACAAAGTGAATCAAAGGCGCGTAATGCGCGGTATACTTTTTTAGAAGCAGTACGAGAAAAAACAGGAGCACAAGCAATTGTAACGGGACACCATGCGGACGATATGGCAGAAACCATTTTTTTACAGTTTTTGCGGGGCGGAGGGATGAGAGGTTTAAAAGGCATGGACGAATGGGACAACCAGCGAAAAATTTGGAGACCGTTTTTGTCGCTTAAGAAAGAAGAAATCCTTCATTTTTTAGAAGAAAAAAATATTGCATTTTGCAAAGATTCTACGAATACCGAATCTTTTTTTACGAGAAATTTTTTACGGAATCAGGTTTTTCCCCTTTTGGAAGAACGGTTTGAAGGGTTTTCCGGTCGTATTACAAAAAACACCGAACACATTGTTTCCGTCGTCTCTTGCTTAGAATCGTTGGCAGATGAATTTTTTACTTCTCACCCAGAAAAGAGTTTTGCTCAAAAACAGTTTTTTGCCCTGCATCCTGCAATTCGCTATGAAGTGTTGAGAAAAATATTTGCGCCGATCTCTGTAGAATCGTCTCACATTGCAGAAATAGAGGAGTTTTTGCAAACGGGGAAAAGTGGAAAAAAATGGGAAGGAAAAGGGAAAAGATTCCAAATTTTTGGGGAGAATATTTTTTATGAGTCGGTATGATGTCCTTTACCCCCCTTCTCCCCTTACAAGGGGGGGCTTCCCATACATTTTTGAGATTAGGGTTTCCATTTTTTTATTGTAAAAAGATATGACAGAATTTTCTGGAATGGTGATTACGGGAGATGGAATTGGAAAAACCATGGGATTCCCCACCCTTAATATTGATACGCCTCATATCCCAGATGAAACGGGTGTTTTTGCGGTACAAGTACAGTTTTTACATGAGGATGCACTCTTAAAAGGGATTATGCACTTGGGGCCTCGTCCGACCCTGGAAAAAGCAGAAAAACGAGTGGAAATCTTTCTTCTCCATTTTTCCGGCTCTGTTTCTCCAAATGCAGCCGTAACTGTAACGGTAGGAGAAAAAATTCGGGAAGTGCAAAAATTTGATTCATTGGAATCCCTCAAACAGCAAATTACAAAGGATGTGGAAGCGGTGGAGAAATATTTTGGAGAATAATTATCGTGAATTTTTTGACCGAGAAAATCCTCTTTGTGGTGTATCGCTTTTAAAAGGTTTTGACCGTTGATGAGATGGAGCTCCTGATTTTTTGGGTCCCGTATAAAATTTATCTCTGCTGGTATTCGGCGTAGGACTTGGCGTGCTTTCAGCCCGATGAGGTCGCCCTTGCCGTTGCACTGTTTTTACGGGGTTGTGGTCTATAAGAGGAAAAGGATGCCCCTCTATTACCGGAATTTTTTTGGCGATGAGTTTTTCAATATCTCGTAAATATGCTTTTTCTTCGGCGTTACAAAAAGAATACGCGGTCCCCTTTTCGCCGGCTCTTCCGGTACGCCCAATGCGGTGCACATAGGTTTCAGCAATATTGGGAATTTCGTAGTTAATCACATATTCCAACTGATCCACATCAATGCCTCGTGCGGCAATATCGGTTGCCACTAACACCCGGGTGGTTTGTGCTTTAAAATTAGAGAGGGCTCTTTGCCGTGTATTTTGTCCTTTATTTCCATGAATGGCTTCTGCCTTAATATCATGGGACAGCAAAACCTTTACCACACTATCGGCTCCGTGTTTGGTGCGTGTAAAAACCAATGCCGTTTTAATAATGGGATTTTTTAAAATTTCTACCAATAACGCGTTTTTGTTCCCCTTATCTACAAAAAACACCTGTTGTTGAATAATATCTACCGTAGAGGAAACAGGAGTAACCGAAACTTTTTGGGGATTTTTTAAGAGGGAATTTGCCAGAGAAGTAATTTCTGGCGGCATCGTGGCAGAAAAAAACAGCGTTTGTTTTTTTGAGGGCAGCATAGTGAGTATTTTTTTTACATCATGAATAAATCCCATATCTAGCATTCTATCGGCTTCGTCTAATACAAATATTTCTATGTCCTGAAGAGTTAAAAAACCCTGTTTTATGAGATCCAAAAGCCGTCCTGGAGTCGCAATAACAATATCAACCCCACCTCTGAGGGTGGATACTTGGAGATGCTGTCCCACTCCTCCAAAAATAACGGTAGACCGCAAACCGGTGTACTTTCCGTATGCCTGAAAACTTTCTCCGATTTGAATAGCCAATTCTCGCGTAGGAGTGAGGATAAGACTTCGTATTTTTCGTTTTTGGTCATGCACTTTTTGAGCACTGAGGATCTGAAGGATCGGAATGGCAAATGCGGCAGTTTTTCCCGTTCCCGTTTGAGCACAGCCCAAAAGGTCTATCCCCTTGAGAGCAATAGGAATGGCTTTTGCCTGAATAGGGGTGGGAGTCGTATACCCCTCTTCGTGGAGGGCTTTGGTAATGGGGTCAATAATAGAAAGAGCTTTAAACGGCATGAAAAATAAAAAGAGAGAAAGGGTAAAAATGAGGGTATGAGCATATCCTCAAGAATTTTGCACAAATGGTATGGAGGAGGAATCACTTTTGATAACTCTGGAAGCAAAAACAGAGAACGCCAAAAGAGACACTGTATTCAATGTCTTCATCCTACCGCATCTTTCAGAAAATTCAAAATGTATGACAAAACACATCATGGATAATATCCTTTTAATTCCTTTTGAAACACAGTGAGTTTAGGAGCAATAACCGCTTGGCAATACCCCTGGTACGGGTTTTTTGCAAAATAATTCTGGTGATACTCTTCTGCCGGAAAAAATTTTTCTAGTGGAGAAACTTCCGTAACGATTGGGTTATTATACGCCTTTTCGGTTTCTAGGCGTTCTATTACCGCTGAAATATCTAATTTTTCATCATCGGTGGTATACAAAATAAGGGAGCGATACTGCGTTCCCACATCATTCCTCTGCCGATTTTTAGTAGTGGGATTGTGGACGGTAAAAAAAACAAGGAGCAAATCTTTGAGAGGAATTTCATGCGGATTATAAGTCACCTGAATGACTTCAGCGTGTCCAGTTTTTCCTCCACACACACTTTCATAATTTGGGGCAGGAGAACTCCCTCCGGCGTATCCCGGCATAACAGAAACGACACCACGAATGTGAAAGAAAAAGGCTTCTAAACACCAAAAACATCCGCCGCCGAGCACGATAGTTTTATTCATCATGGGTACGAAAAGTGAGAGAAACAGAATTAATGCAGTACCGTTTTCCAGTGGGAGGTGGCCCATCGGGGAAAACATGCCCGAGGTGAGAACCGCATTGTCCACAAACCACTTCTGTGCGTCGCATTCCGTGAGAAGTATCGCTGATTTCCTCCACATTTTCTTTCTCTACGGGGTTAAAATAACTTGGCCACCCAGTACCAGACTCAAACTTTGTTTGGGACGCAAAAAGAGGAAGATCACAGCCGGTACAGTGGTAAGTCCCTTCTCCGCGTTTATCCCACGCGCATGAGAACGGAGCTTCTGTTCCTTTTTCTCTCAGCACATGGTACTGCTCAGGAGTTAAAAGAGAACGCCATTCGGCGTTAGTTCGGTGAATTTTTTGGAGCATAAAAAGGGAAAAAAATTATCCAAAAGTAAAAGTAAATGCCTGGAGTCCTGCTGTTGGGATTTTTATGCGAAGCGTGTGTTGTCCATAGCTCGCTCCTTCTATAAGGGGGTACAGCTGCTGACCTTTGATATGTACTTTTTTCACCAGGGCATCATCCTGGTACACTTCAATATCCACTCCTTTTTCGGATCCCGCAACAATATTTACCACTTTCGCATCATAAGGAAAAACAACACTGGCAGGTCCGGTATTTTCCGCATATTCGCTCTCCATATTCCATTTTCCGTCGAGATACAGTTTATTGGAATCAAATTTTGGAGGAAGAGAAAATGATTGATTCCCAGCGACTCCTGATTTTCCATTGCCGAGATAAGTATTTCGGGCAGATCCAAAATATACTTCAGGACTTTTTACTTTCCCCGGATCGACCATTATCGCATTACTGGGAGTGGCAATATTTCCCAATGAGACTTTTTCTCCCATTTTTGCAGCACGGTTTTTAAGAGCTTCCTGAATCGCCATTTCTGTTTCTTCATATCCCCCTTCTCCAATATGGTCATAAATAATGTACCCGTATTCATCAATGAGATATTTCCGTGGCCAGTAGCGGTTCCCCAGCGCATTCCAGGTGGAGTAATCGTTATCGAGCAAAACCGGATAATGGATTTGGAATTTTTTCACCGCTTCCTCGACATTGGACTGCACTTTTTCAAACCCAAATTCTGGAGTGTGGAGACCTACCACTTCAAAGCCTTGAGTATGATATTTCGCATACCAATCGTTAATATACGGCAAGGTGCGCTGGCAGTTAATACAGGTGTAGGTCCAAATATCCAACAGAACTACTTTTCCATGCAAACTCTCAAAAGTAATCGGTTGCCCACTGGTATTGATATATCCATCAATAGAGCTCACCTCTGGCACTTTTTTCAGCGAAGATTTATCTTTTGGGGAGGGAGAAGTATTCATGGTGGAATTTTCTAAAGATTTTTGATGAGCGATATCGGCTTTTTCTAATAAGCCTTGTTCGACCTTGGTCACATCAAAATAATGGGAGTTAATAATCGCGGTTTCAATTTTCTTATCAAATCCCGTAAGAATTCCGAGACCCACGAGAATAAAGAGCACACCGAGCACTTTCTTAAAAATTCCATGGGAATCGGCTACCACACCCAACTTGCTCATAATTTTTTGCCCAATAAACGCGACGATAAAAAGGGCAATAGAAAGACCAATCGTGTATACCAGAAGATAGAGCATTCCCGTCAGCGGATCTACCGGTAAAACCGTTGCCAAGATAATAAAATAGGTAGGACTACAGGTAGAAAAAACCGGTCCAAGCGCTGCGCCCACAATAATATCTCCCCAAAAACTTTTTTGTTTATTCCCTTTCCCCAGGATCGCATTAGAATCAGCACTGAGCTTGCTTAGCAATGGGTTTTTCCAGAGTGAAGGAAAAAGGGTTACCATACCCAGGAGAAGAACAATTCCTCCGGATATGAGTTTCCAAGTATATTCTGGAACCGTAATAAACAGCGTACTCACCTTTAAAACCAGGGTAAAAACAATAACCGAGATTCCGAGAGAAGTCACAATGGTAAGTGTTTTTTTAATATTTACGCCTCCTCCCGAAAGAGAACCTCCCACAATAACAGGGAGAAGCGGCAAAACACAGGGCGCCAGAACCGTGAGGAATCCGGCGAGAAACGAAGTAAAGAGCAAAACCATAGCGTTTGAAAAAAGGGAAAAAAACGCCTCCAGAAAAATATCCAGAAACGAGAGAAATTAACCTGCTGTGGGAATGGTGATCTGATCGTTTTCCATTCCCACCATATTTTTTAGAGATTTAATTCACGGTTTTTTCCATTGGTTTTGCTCCGGGAACATCAAATTTTTCACCATCCAGTGGAACGCCTGCAGTCCCCATGCTCCCCGCGGAAGCACCGGGAGTGCCTTTTTTCATCATGGTTCCCTCTTTTTTCATCGCATCCATTTCCTCTTTTGTCCACTCTCCCTTTTTCATCATCGCTTCATTATTATCCTTCATCATTTTCTCATCGTCCATCATTGCTCCTCCTTGCATCATAGAACCGCTTTTCATTACCTGAGATTCTAATGCCACAAGAGTAGGACTTCCCGTCCATTTCTTCATCATATTTCCGTCTTTATCGATTTGTACGAAGGTATGCTGCATGGTTACTCCGTATTTTTGTTTCATGGCAGGAGAATTATCATAATCCACATCAAGAATGGTAAGCCCTGATGAGATTTTTTCCAGATTTGCCTTAATATCTTTATCCAATGCCTGGCAAGTAGGACACCAAGAGGCATGAAAGAATAGGACTACTTCTCCCGTAGGAGATGCCATATTCATTTTTTCTACAGAATAAGGCATATACGATCCCGCCGTCATCATTTCATTTTTCATCATAGCGGGAGGAGATATCATTGCATCATCCATCATAGCAGTCTGCATGGCAACACTGGGGGAAGGAGTAGGAACAACAGGAGGAGTTTCAGCTAAACTACATCCCGATAAAAGAACTACCGAAAGTCCTGCGAGTAAAAGAGGTTTTTTCATAAAAAAAAAGAAAAATATCCTCCTCATCATAATAAATAAGGAGAGTAAATGTCAAGATAACTTTACATTCTTATCATTCCTAATACTTTTTTTGAAAATACACGAGAGAAATCATTTTCGAGAGAATCATCACTCCTAATGCGATAGGGATCCAAATATCCAGGGTATGAAGAAATATCTGTACCACCATACCGACCACCAAAATTATGGTCCCGGCTAAAAAAGCAACGCGTCCCGCTAAAAAAGTATGCTGCATTTCTCGTTCATCTTGAGGGTTTTCTTGCCATGAAAACGCAATAAAAACCATAAATAACGCATTAAAAATGCCCAGTAAAATCATCTGGGAGGAAGTGGGCATCCCAAACATTTCAAAGGGATTGATAAACAGCAGCAACAAAGCCACCAAAGAAACGGAGAGAGTCATTTCTTTCCACATATTTTTTAGCATGGTTGGGAATAAAAAATTTCCTCCAACGGAGTGTTAAAATATTTTGCTACTTTAAGGGAGAGCAAAACAGAAGGAACATAATTTCCCTTTTCAATGGCAATAATGGTTTGCCGTGTAACACCAACCGATATTGCTAAGCCCTCCTGCGTTACCCCCTTGGCGCGCCGCATTTCTCCCACCCGATTCACAAGTATTTCTTGTTTTTCCCCCATAGGTTATAAAATTACCCTTTCCAAAAAATTTTTACCCGCTTCATAAGGTCTCCGTCTTCTCCTTCCACGCTTTCCGTTGCGACTCCGGGATATTGATTTTTTGAGATTTCTAAATGAATAAGCCTTCTGTCTACTGCGGAGAGAGGAGGCATCATCTGTGAAATTTTAGTACTCACCACCATTTCTGCTTTTTCTTGTGCCATAGTAATGAGTTTTTCTTCATTTACTTTTTTATACTCATTCACATCCACAATAATAAACAAATCTTCCGACAACCCTTTTTTCCAAAGCAGCGATTTAAGAATTTGCTGGAGCGCATCCAGGTGAGTACCACGCCATCCAATAAGGAGTGGAGCTTCTTCGGTTTCAATATTTGCTCGCAGAATATTTCCATCTTCGGTCACAGAAATTTCGGAAAATGATATTCCGAGTTCTCTCAGAAGCTCAGAAAGAATATCTTTTATGGTTTCTACGGTATTGGTCATTTCGCAAGAAAAAAATGAGTAATAGAATTGAGCAGAGAAAGAAGAGCTGCTGCAATAAGATAAGAAAGCCATCCACTCCCCACCGTAAATACAATCCCCGTGTTCAACAGTATATTCTCAAAAAGATACTCAATAGCAAAGAGCAGCATACCATTTATTACCGCCAAGAAAAGCCCCATTGTTAAAAAAATGAGGGGAAGCGATAAAAGCGTAATAATGGGCTTTACAACAGCATTTACAAATCCCACCATTGCTCCAATAACCACATATCCCCAGATGGGAGTAATGGAAAACCCCATATCTCCCAAAAGGTATGCCACCCCTAAAAGGGCAAGCGCATTGGCAATGATACCGAAAATAAAGTCTTGAAAAAACCACCGCATAAAAAATGGGGAAGAAATACCGGGCTATTGTGGCAGAGAGAGAATGAAAAATGCAAGAGTCATCTTTTTTTACAGGAGTGTTACCGGATTTTCACTGTATTCGTCTTCGTATGTTGCAAATCCAGACTTATTCCCTCTTTTTTTCTCTAGTTTCTCCAAATACGCATCCCCAATATCTCCCGTAATGTATTTCCCATCAAAACACGAAGCATCAAAAGTGGTAATATTTGGATTCCCTTCTCGAGCCGCTTCTATGAGATCTTCCAGATCCTGGTAAAAAACTCCATCGGCACCAATAATATGTGCAATAGCCACCTCTTCTAATCCGTGCGCAATAAGGTCTGCCCTTGCAGGGAGGTCTATTCCATAGACATTCGGGTAGCGAACAGGAGGCGCGGCACTGGCAAAATACACGCTTTTAGCTCCTGCATCGCGTGCCATTTGAATAATTTGTTTAGAAGTGGTTCCCCGGACAATAGAATCGTCCACCAGTAAAACATTTTTCCCCTGAAATTCCAAAGGTGTCGTATTGAGTTTTTGTCGCACCGATTTTTTGCGCATCTCCTGTCCGGGCATAATAAAAGTACGGCCGATATAGCGGTTTTTAATGAATCCTTCACGGTATTTTGCATCTAATTTGTGTGCCAGTTCCAATGCAGCCGTTCGTCCAGAATCTGGAATAGGGATCACCACATCAATATCGGTCTTTTTTATTTTTCGTAAAATTTTCTCGGCGAGTTTTTCTCCCATGCGTAACCGGGCTTTATACACAGAAATACCATCCATAATAGAGTCTGGGCGAGCAAGGTAGACATACTCAAAAATACAGGGTGCATAATTTTTATACTGCTCTTCCTCGGAAGGAAAATCGGTAATACATTCGTTTTTATCAAACGGGAAAAAGGCAATTCCTCCGGGAGGAATATCTCCAATGAGTTTAAATTCCAATGCGTCTAGCGCAACACTCTCCGAAGCAATCGCATATTCTGTACCAGAGAGCGTTTCACGGCTTCCATAACACAGGGGACGAATTCCATGAGGATCTCGAAATGCGAGAATCCCTTTTCCAATAATAATAGAAACGACGGCGTATCCTCCTTTACACCGCTTAAAAACAGACTTAACCGATGCAAAAATGTCTTCTGGAGTAGGATCTTTCTTTTTAATGGCTTGGAGTTCGTGGGCAAGAACATTGAGAAGAATCTCCGAATCGGAATTCGTATTCAGGTGGCGGAGATCCGCTTCAAACAGTTCTTTTCGTAAATCATCTGCATTGGTAAGATTTCCATTATGCGCCAGTGCAAGACCGTATGGAGAATTCACATAAAACGGCTGGGCTTCATCAGGGGAAGCACATCCCGCAGTAGGATAACGAACATGACCAATTCCCGCGTTTCCTTCTAACCTCTGCATATGTCGAGTGTGGAGCACATCGCGCACGAGTCCATTATTTTTTCGGAGAATAATCCGGTTATTATGATGCGTTGCGATTCCAGCGGCGTCTTGTCCGCGGTGCTGCAACATCGTCAGAGCATCAAAAATGGTTTGATTAACCGGAGAATGCGCAACAATTCCAAAAATGCCACACATAGGAAATAAAAAAAGCAGAGGGATAGTAACAAAACTTTTGTATTTGGGGAGACTTTTTTTTATAATGGAGGGAAATTCCTCATTCTTCCATGCGCTATACTCTCCTCTTCCTTTTTTTCGCCCTTTTCTTTCTGTCCCCTGCACAGGCAGATTCTTCTTCCAGTGCGGCAGAAAGAGGTTTTTTATTCCTCAAAGAACGGGCGTATGAAGACCAAAAAAGTTTTCTCATGGCAGGGAATATTCATTTTTTTATGCTCCAGAAATCGTTTGAATTTTCTAACGCAGTAGACTTAAACGGTTTAGAAAATATTTCCGATTTTGAAAAAGATGTCGCCACCAACCGTTTTGCCTTGGACTCGGAAATGGCATGGGTAGAACTGTTAAAAGTTCTTACCCGATTTTCGGAAGTAAAACTAAACGATTATTTTTCTGGAAATGCGGATAGAGGAGCGCAAATAGAGCATTATCTCCAAGCGGGAAAATCTGTTCTTTCTGCTGGAACGAGACAGAGAGATTTTCTCCTCGCGCTGGAAACCAACCTTTCGGGAGATGTTTCTCAATATGAAGACGCCGTAAAAGCGCCCGAAGAAGTGTTTAAAAGTTCTTTGGATAAATTTGATGCGTTTGGAGTGGATCACGCCCTCAATGACCTGAAGGAATCTAATTATAAGCTCATTTCCGCACGCATTGACCTGATGCGCATAAAGGCGTTAGAAAAAAAATACACACCCGTATTGGAACAAATCGCAAAAACTATAAAAGCCGTAGATGATAATAAAGAAGCCATTAAATACGGTATAAAAGTAAAATACCCATCCGGTGTGAGTGCGGGAGTTATTGAGGTAGAGAAATAAAACCCCCCTGATAAGGGGGGAATAAGGGGGGTTTTGGAAACAGGATTTTGAAAAATAAACAAAAACACAGAAGATCATTTATGAAATTCCTCATGCACTTTTTTGAGGTGCGTGTCGGTGAGATGCGTATAAATTTGAGTAGTGGTAATAGACGCGTGCCCGAGCATTATTTGAACAGATCGAAGGTCTGCTCCGTTTTTGAGAAGCGTGGTAGCAAATGAATGGCGCAGAGTATGAGGCGTGACTTTTTTTATAATTCCCGCGGCATAAGTATATTTGCGCACAATTTCCTCTACCACTCCTCGGGTAAGGCGGCGGTCATGGGTATTTTCGTTCCCATGGGCGCGATGAATCGCGCCCCTACCACCAACAACATTTTTTGATTTTCTGGCGTATGCAATAAATAGCGGCTGTGTACCGTCATCTCGTGCCTCTAAATATTGTTGAATGGCTGCCGTTGCCAAGGGTGTTAAAAAAACGACGCGCACTTTTCGCCCTTTTCCGCGCACGGCAAATTCTCCCCGTTCCACATTTACTTCGTCGCGGTTTAAAGAGCAGAGTTCCGAAACCCGAAGTCCGGTAGAAAAAAGTGTTGTAAGAATTGCCATATCCCGCTTTCCTACCAATCTTTCGGTGTCTACCGCGCCAAAAAGGCGTTCCACTTCTTCGTGGTCTAAATGCTCAATATCCCGTTCCGGAATTTTGGGGAGTTCTATTTTTTCTGGCGCAAAGCTTTGTATATCCCGTTTTTGCAAAAATTTTAAAAACGCCCGCAGGGCAATAAGATGATAACTTTGGGTTTTAAGGGTAATGCGGTCTCCCGTGCGGGGATTTTTTTGTCGCGCCAGATGGAGCCGAAAATCTTCTACTTTTTGCAGAGTAATTTCTGCCACGGGTGTATTTTCTCCCAAAAAATTAGAGAATTTTTTCAGGTACCTTTTATAATTTTCCAAGGTATTATCTGCCGAATTTTTCCCGAGTTCGCAAAACACGAGGAAGGTGGTAATACATTCGCCGAGAGGATGGGAAGAATCTTGAGAATCCATTTGGTAAAAATAAATGGGATTATACCGCGAAAGTATTGTGAAATCGAAAAGGAATCCATAGGATTATCATTTTCTTTAATTCCCTTACTCCGCTCAGTTGGTACTTTTTTATTCCTGATTCGTTAGTTATACCATATTGACATATTCCTTTATGAACCATAAATGCGCCTTCTTGCGTATTTTTTACTTTCACAAGCGTTTGAACCGTGTCTTCTTCAGTCAAAAGTCCTTGTAATGTTGGCAAAATGGCGTAACTGTTATCATCTTTTACCCTTTCCCTCCTCTCTGCCAAAAAGAGAGATGGATTTTCCAAAGAAAAAATAAGATTTTGGATCGACTCCCAATGAGGATCTGTTTCTAAAACATTACAGAGATGATGAATATGAGGGATAAAGATAATATATCCTTCGTTTTCCATAGCAAGGTCTATTCCTTCTTCAAAACTTTTTACATATGTAATGTTTATCTTTTCTTGGGGATTTTTACATATAAAATGCTGTACTGCTCTTTCCGTACAGCTTCCAAGTTCTAAGGAGATAATGGTTTGCATAACTCTGATTCAAAAAAATTATCGTAATAACGGCAAACTTCCCGCTAAACTATTTACCGCTTTTTTGTCTCCAAAAAGCGCAATCCCAAGGTATCGTAAATCTTCTGCATTTGTTTCTGCCAGTTGCTCTGCGTAATCTTCGTAATTTTTTGTGCGCTGTGCGACATCACTAAAATCTACCACTACTATTCCTTCCATACTTTTGGCTTTCTCGCAGAGGAGAGTGAGATTTTCTTTATTGGACTTTAAAATGGGCAAAACAGTATTGGTAATGCCCAAGTGATTTTCTCCGGATTTATCCTGAATGTCATGCCCCAAAATTCCGTCTACGATTTTTCCGAGTGTAAGAGCAAGTACCGCACTCGCATTGGCAATAAGCCCGAGCGGTAATTCCTCATCGAGAATAAGAACACATTTTTTGTCGTCCATGGTTTTTTAAAAAATCCTCTCTATTGTGTTGGGATTGGAATGTTTTTGTAAAGGGCTCCATATTTTTTTAAAAACCCCTTGTCTTTCCTTTTTTTCTCCGCAAGAATAGGAGTGCGTTTTTCTGTCTTCAAAAATGAAAAAAACTTTCGCTCTTGTCGGTTCACGGCGGTCTTGGATATAAATTCCAAGAGTATGTTTTGATGCTATAAAAAGACCTCTCTTGGAAATATTTTTTCAAAAAGAGGTCTTTTTTTGTTTTTTCTTCGTCCATGAAAACTATTTCCCCACTTCTCCTTTTTCCTTTCTTTCGTCGCCTGCGGGCGAATACATATTTTTAAAATCTCTCTTTTTTACCATTTTTTCTTTTTCCCTCTTTTTATGGATTCTGCTCATACCTATACCAAAGTCGCTTCGCATGAAGCGCATAAAGGGACATTTTCTAAATGTCTCCTCCTCTACTCCGGCGGTTTGGATACCTCTGTGATGCTCAAATGGATCCAAGAGGAATACCAATGTTCTGTGGTTGCCCTTACCATTGACCTGGGGCAAACGGCGGATAATTTGGACATTATTCGACAGAAAGCACTTACATTAGGCGCATTAGATGCCATTGTATACGATGCCAAAGACGAATTTGCGGATATTCTCCTCTCAGAAGCGATTAAGGCAAATGCGGATTATCAGGGAGGATATGCCCTGAGTACACCACTGGGACGCGTGATGATTTCTAAAATCGCGGTAAAAATGGCAGAAAAATATGGATGCGAAGTGATCGCCCATGGATGTACCGGAAAAGGAAATGACCAAGTGCGATTTGAGGGCTATATCACCACTCTTAATCCAAAACTCAAAACCATTGCCCCCGTACGAGAATGGGGAATGGGAAGAGATGAAGAAATTCTGTACGCAGAAAAAAATAATATTCCCGTGAAGCAAAAAAAGGATTCCCCGTATTCGTATGACGAAAATATGTGGGGGAACACCGGAGAAGGAGGAGAAATAGAAAATCCGGAACTCATTCCGCCTCTAAAAAATATTCTCCAGTGGTGTAAAACAGCAGAAGATGCGCCCGATACAGCAGAAACCCTGGAAATTGGCTTTGAAAAAGGTGTTCCGGCCTCACTAAATGGAGAGTCAAAAAAACTGAGTGCGATTATTAAAGAATGTAATGCTGTGGGAGCAAAGCATGGAGTTGGAGTTTTTCACCTCATTGAAGACCGTATTGTAGGACTAAAAGTACGAGGTGTATACGAAAACCCAGGAGCAAGTATTCTTATTTCTGCGCATAAAAATCTGGAAAAACTGGTTTCTACCAGAGAAGAAAACGAGCTCAAAACTTTTATGGATACCAAATGGGCGTACCTTACTTACGGGGCAAAATGGTATGATCCGGTGATGTACCATATTCACGCGTTTCTCTCGAGCCAAAACAAAAAGGTAACGGGAAGTGTGACCGTAAAACTGTTTAAGGGGAATATTACCGTGGTGGCGCTTCATTCTCCGTACTCGCTCTTTGATCATAATTTGGCGACCTTTAACAAAAATGCGTCGTTTAACCAAAACGCTTCTGCAGGATTTATAGAACTCTGGAATTTAGCCCAAAAAACGGCATTTAATGTGTACAATTTTGAGGACGAGCTCTATAAGAATTAAAGATTTACGAGCGTGGAGGGGGAGGATTTTATTCTGCCCCTCCAAAAATGGTGGAATGTCGACAAGTGGAGGAAGTTCCTCTAAAATGGGGTTCGTTTCTCAAAATTCATTTTGTCTCTCTTCTTTTATGAAAACCTGCTCCAAATGCCAAACACCGTTTGAAGTAACCAACGAAGACCGCGCGTTTTACGACAAAATTTCTCCGGTTTTTAACGGAGTAAAATACGCTATTCCAGAGCCAACGCTTTGCCCTGAGTGCCGGCAGCAAAGAAGGCTTGCTATTGTTAATGAACGATTTTTTTATCCGGCAAAATGTGGGCTATGCGAAAAAAAGATAATTACTGAACAACCTCCAGAAAACAATAAGGTCATTTATTGTCGTGAATGTTGGCATAGCGATAAATGGGATCCTTGCGACTATGGGCGCGATTTTGATTTTTCTAAAAGTTTTTTTGAACAAATCAAAGACCTTTGGAAAACTGTCCCAGTACAAAATCTTCTGACGGAAGGAACCAACGAAAACTCCGAATATATTCATTATGCAGGATTTGCGAAAAACTGCTATCTGGTGATGCATACAGATTTTTGTGAAGACTGCTATTATGGCTATGGATTCAAGAAAAACACTTCTTGTGTAGACGGATTTTATAACCTCTCATGTGAGCTCTGTTATGATTGTGTTGATATTCATTCATGCTATGGATTGAAAGGATGCCAAGACTGTATTAACTGTTCTTCTTCAGCGTTTCTCAAAAACTGTATTGGGTGTAAAAATTGTTTTTTGTGCGTGGGACTTCGCAATGCGGAATACTATTTTATGAACCAAAAACTCACCAAAGAAGAATACGAATCTCAAATAAAGACACTGGATCTGAAATCCTTTTTGATATACCAAGAATGTGCTAGCAAATTAGCAAAAATGAGTGTCTCATCCTTATACAAGTCCTTTCATGGAAACAATTTGGAAAATTGCTCAGGAGACTATCTCATTAACTGTAAAAACACTCAGAAGAGTTTTGACTGTGAAGACATTGAAGATGGAAAATATCTCTATCAGGTCGTAACAGGGGGAAAAACACTCTATGACATTTATCAATACGGGGCAAATCTTTCGGAGTCATACGAATGTTCCATCGCAGGCAATAATGCGTACCATATTCTTTTTTCCCATAATGCTCATTTGAACTGTTCAGATTTGGCGTATTGTTGGTTTTTACAGAGTAGTAAAAACTGTTTTGGCTGCGTAAATATGCATCATAAGCAGTATTGCATCCTTGATAAGCAATATACGAAAGAAGAATATGACAGGCTGGTGCCAAAAATCATTGAGCATATGCGTTATACGGGAGAATGGGGAGAATTTTTCCCCTCAGGTCTTTCTCCTTTTGGATATAATAAAACAACAGCACAGCTGTATTATCCCCTCACAGAGGAAGAAGCGAGGGCACAAGGATTTTTATGGGATTCTTCTCTTTCCCCTATGCCTCATGTTTTGAAGATAATTGATGGAGAAAAGCTCCCAGATCATGCTGATAAAATTCCTGATGACATTCTGAATTGGGCTATTCGATGTGAGGTAACAGGAAAGCCTTTTATTATTACCAAGAAGGAGTTGTCTTTTTATCGAAAAAATGGACTCCCAATTCCCAGGAGATGCCCAGATCAACGACATATTGACCGCTTTATAAAACGAAATCCTCGGAAATTTTGGAATCGCCAATGCTTACAGTGTAAATTGCCAATAGAAACCACCTATTCTCCAGATCGTTCGGAAAAGGTGTTATGCGAGAAATGTTATTTGGAGGTGGTGGTGTAGGGGAAAAAACAATTCTTACTTTTTTATGTCCGATATTATTTCTTATCCTGGCGAAGAAAATCATCTCGATCTCCTTTTTAAAAATGAAACTTTTTGGCTAACACAAAAGCAAATTGCAGAACTTTTTTCTGTTGAAAGAACGGTGGTTACAAAACATCTCAAAAAAGTCTTTTTTTCAGGAGAAGTAGATGAAAAAAGCAATGTGCAAAAAATGCACATTGCTGGGTCTGATAAACCCATTATGTTTTACAATTTGGATATTGTTCTTTCCGTTGGGTATCGCGTAAATACCAAAAAAGGAACGCAATTCCGTCAATGGGCAACACGAGTGCTCCACAAAAAAATGAAAGAATCCTGGCGAAAAGAGGAAAATCAAAAAAATATGCACCTCAAAGAGCTCGAATCTCTTCTGCAACTCGTCCAATCCACGCTGCACCAAAAAGAGCTTTCTCATCCAGAAGCTCTCGGACTCCTCTCGATAATTACGGAATACACCCACTCATGGCTTCTTTTTCATCAGTACGATGAAAATCAGCTCCCATTCCCCTCGCAATTTTCTCCCGCAGAGAGCATTCATTTAGAATATACAGAAGCCAAAAATGCCATAAATGAATTAAAAGAAAATCTCAAAAAAAAGGGAGAAGCATCCGATTTATTTGGATTAGAACGAAGCGGTTCTTTAGAAGGGATTTTTGGGAGCGTGTATCAATCGGCGTTTACAAAAGAGATGTACCCCAGCATCGCAGAAAAATCGGCACATCTCCTGTATTTCATCGTTAAAAATCATCCTTTTGCAGATGGAAATAAGCGCATTGGGGCATTTCTCTTCCTCGTATTTTTGGCAAAAAACAAATGTTTAGAAAACTCTTCAGGAGAGAAAAAAATAAACGATAATGGTCTGGTAGCCATTACACTGCTCATTGCAGAGAGTGACCCAAAGCAAAAAGATATTTTGATAAAACTCGTGGTAAACTTTTTACAAGAAGACTAATTTTTCTTTTTTTATGGCTCAAAAATTGTGGCAAACGGGTTCTGCGCTTCATCCTCTGGTGGAAGCATTTACGGTGGGAGACGACTCTGTCATCGACCAAAAACTGATTCCGTATGATATTCAGGCGAGTATTGCTCATGCAAAAATGCTGGCGCGTATTGGCGTTCTTTCTCCAGAAGAATATAAAACCGCAGAACAAGGATTGCAGAAAATTTATACCCTTTGGGAAAACGGGAAATTTATGGTACAAAAAGCGCAAGAAGATGGGCACACGGCAATAGAGCAGTTTTTAACCACTGAATACGGAGAAGTGGGGAAAAAAATCCATACCGGACGAAGCCGAAACGACCAATCTTTGGTTATGGTTCGTCTTTTTGCCAAAGCAAAACTCAAAACTCTTCAAGAGCTCCTAAATACGCTTATTAAAATTTTTGCAGAGAAAAAACAGGAAGGAGAAGGAGTGGTAATGCCGGGATATACCCACACCCAAAAGGCAATGCCCACTACGGTTTTTTTATGGTTGGAATCTTTTCAACACGGATTTGAGGATATGGATCGCCTATTAGAAAGTGTGGCAAAAATGATAGACCAAAATCCGCTGGGATCGGCAGCGGGCTTTGGAGTTCCTCATTTGGTATTAGACCGAGATTTTACGACCAAAGAACTCGGATTTGCGAAAACGCAAGAAAATCCGCTGTACTGCGCGCTTTCTCGAGGTTTTTTTGAAAATATTATTCTCCAATCGTTATCGGGAATTATGATTCTTTCTGCACGATTTGCGAGCGATATGATCTTTTTTACCGCACAGGAAACCGCTTTCTTTGCTCTTCCGGATGCCTTTGTTACGGGATCATCCATTATGCCCCAAAAAAAGAATTACGACCTTTTTGAAATTATGAGGGGAAATGTTCGGGTTTTTACCGCTTTTCAACAATCGATACAAAATATTATTGCGAGCCTCGGGAGCGGATATCACCGAGATCTCCAACTCACCAAAAAACCGTTTGTAGATGGCATAGAACTCGCCGAATCCACGCTCCAACTGCTCATTGCTGCGGTACCAGAGATTATTATTCATCACGAAAACCTGAAAAATGCCCTTACGGACGACCTCTTTCTCACCGAAAAAGTATACCAAAAAGTGGCGAATGGAGAGTGCTTTCGGGATGCGTACCAGGAAGTAAAACGAGAGTTTTTTGGGATTGAATAGAGGAAAAAACAGGTTTTAAACCTGTCCCTACTTTCGGTATTCCGTTAAAAACCCTTGCAGTTTCTCCGCCGATTTTTTGAGTTTTTCCTGTTCGGCTGCTTCCAGAGGGATTTCCCAGATTTGCTCAATTCCGCGTTCCCCAATAACACAGGGAATACCAAGGGCAACACCAGAAATTCCAAATCCACCGTTTAGTGAAGCAGAAACGGGAAATATGTCTTTGCGATCGCCTAAAATGGCGGAAACAATTTTAATCGTCGCCGCACCAATTCCAAAAAAAGTGGCTCCTTTGCGCTTAATAATTTCGTACGCTTCGCGTTGGGTTTGCTGTTCTATTTCATCTCGCTCTTCTGTCGAAAGAAGGTCTTGAACGCGCCTTCCACGCACCATTACTTGCGACCAGGCAATAAACTCGCTATCGCCGTGTTCACCCAAAACAAATCCCGCAACATTTTTCGGGTGCACTCCACATTTTTCCGCAATATGCCATTTCATCCGAGAGGAATCCAGCAGTGTTCCGGTCCCGAGTACCTGTCCTCGAGGGAGACCAAAAATATCCTGTGCCAATTCGGTAAGAATATCTACGGGATTTGTAACCATCATCACCACGGCGGTTTCTTTCATTTTTCCAATTCCGTCAGCAATGCTTCGGAGTATTTTTTCGTTTCTTCCTAAAAGATTTGTGCGACTTTCGCCCTCTTTTTGGGCGCTTCCTGCCGTAATAATAAAAATATCCGATTCTTGCACTTCTTTGCTTCCAAAATCTGCCCCAGAAATGCCCTTGGTATCAGAAAAAAGTAGAGAATCGCGAAGATCCAACACTTGGGCGGCTTCCAGGTCTTCATTGAGGTCCAGCAGTAAAAATTCCGCTGGCAGATCTTTTAAAATTCCTGCGGATGCAATGTGTGCGCCCACGGCTCCTGCTCCCACGATGGTAATGCGTTTCATAAAAAATGGGAAAAATATTTTTACCGCTCCAGTATACCGCAAAAAGGGTTGCTTTCCCACCGGTTTGCCCAAAATGAGGTGTTCCGTCATCGCGAGCGAGACTACGAGCGTGTTGACCCACATTATAAGCCATTTTTTGGTTTTTGTGTTGTACTTTTTCCATTTGTTTGGCTTATCGTCTCAAAAAATAGATACCAAAGAAAAAGGGACGATAGATGAATCGTACCAACACAAGCTTCTGACCATCCCACTTTCTTTCATTAAATCACCTCATCTAAGTTCATTCTGGAGTTCCCAGATGCTTTAGTCAGATTTTCAAAGGAATCGTAAACACCATCTTCTGTTATAGTATCATTATTCTGTCGAAAACCATCGCAAAGAGTTAAGAATTCTCCTAAGTCTCTTAAAACACCATGAATATTATTCTCTATTTCTTTTGTATCCTCTTCATCTTCTTCATCTTCTTGGGCCGTTATCAGTCGATCCACATGAGTACTGAGAGGTCCCGTGATATCCCTAAGAAAATGTTCAAATTCAGTATTAATTTTTAGCGGTAATACTAAAAATAAAGTCTGATTTTTCAATACTTTGGCAAAAATATTGGCCAGAGTCCGCACACTACCTTTAGTATTCTTAATAATTGTTTGAATACCCTCTTCATCAGTTTTATTATTTATAGCTTCCACAAGTGTATGAATGTTGGTTTTTAGTTCCGTTATACAAGGATCAGAAACTTGAGGAATTTCTGTACACACTTCTAATACTGCAGATCTAAATAATGATTCTCTCATAAAAAATAAAAAGGTGGTCATTTTTCTTGTCCTTCTTGTCCTTGTCAACTCATTTTTTATAACGCATACTTTTCGGGATTCTTCCCTTTGCTTTTTTATGTCTAAGAACTTCCTGTTTACCTCCGAAAGCGTTACCGAAGGGCACCCCGACAAAATGTGTGACCAGGTTTCGGATGCGGTTTTAGATGCCGTTTTAGCGAAAGACCCCAACGGACGGGTTGCCGTAGAATGTGCCACCAAAACAGGGCTTTTGTTTTTATTTGGAGAGCTTTCCACCAGCACTTATGTCGATTTTCAGAGCATTGCGCGGGGCGTGGTAGAACGCATTGGATATACCAATTCCGAAATGGGATTTGATGCCCATGGATGCTCTGTGATGTCCGCTATTGAAGAACAGAGCCCCGAAATTGCCCATGCCGTTTTAGACCAGGCAGAACTAGGTGCGGGTGACCAGGGAATGATGTTTGGATTTGCGTGCCAAGAAACAGAGGATTTGATGCCATTGCCCATTGCGTTGGCACATAAACTTTCTGCGCGGTTGGCGCATATTCGACACGAAGGACTGGCACACGGACTTCGCCCAGATGGAAAAACGCAAGTAACGGTACAATACGAAAACGGAAAACCAAAACGGGTGCATACGGTGGTGGTTTCTACCCAGCATGACCCCCATGTTTCCCAAAAAATGGTGCAGGAAATCGTGCATGACTTGGTCATTACTCCCATTTTAGGCGATTTGATTGATACAGAAACCATTTTTCACATCAATCCATCCGGAAGTTTTGTAGTAGGAGGACCTCAAGGAGATTCCGGCTTAACGGGACGAAAAATTATTGTGGATACTTATGGCGGATATGCGCCCCACGGAGGAGGAGCGTTTTCCGGAAAAGATCCGTCCAAAGTGGATAGAAGCGGCGCTTATATGGCGCGGTACATTGCGAAAAACATTGTCGCCGCAGGTTTGGCAGAGAAATGCCAAATAGAGGTTTCGTACGCCATTGGAATGGCAGAGCCTATTTCACTTTTAGTAGAAACCTTTGGAACGGGAAAATTGTCAGATGAAGAGTTAGAAAAACTGGTAAGAAAAACTTTCCCCCTCAAGCCGGGAGAAATGATTGCTGCGCTGGACCTGAGAAAGCCCATTTACCAGCGCACGGCGTGTTATGGGCATTTTGGACGACCAGAATTTCCGTGGGAACAGATTATGAAGGGGGGAATTTTAGGTGCCTAAAAAGGGTGTGATTTAAGAATCAGCAATGACCTCAAACCCCTTAATGCTGCCCACAAATGCTACTGCAAACACCTGCGCATTTGGAGCTACTTCCTTAATTTTTTGTGCAGCAATGTTCAAAGTCGCTCCACTTCCGCACGCATCGTCAATCAAAAGGATTTTTGAAGGGAGCACTTTTTTGTTCAGCATGAGGGTTTCTTGAGCATTTTGCTCTCGTTCTTTTTTTGATTTGAGGGTCTTTTGGGCAACCGCATGTCCCGCAAATACCTTGGAAAAAAGGTGCTCTGGACGAGGCTGCAACGAGAGAAAGGAAAGGGTTGTGGAAAGGAAATCTTTTTTTCGCGGAACGGAATGAGGAATAATACAAATGAGATCAAAATTTTCCGTATCCAAAAGATCACAAAGCGGCTTTCGGATATACTTTGAGATGCTCTTCATCAACTGCTCATCACTATTCTGTTTCGCATACAACACCAGTTTTCCCAAAAGCGTTTTTCCAAATATTTCCCAGGAATAAAAATCTATATACCACACTTTTTCAAGGAAATTGGTCGTAAAACTGGTCGTTATTTTTCGGGTCGCATCAATCAGCCCATTGTGCTTCACAGATTCTTTTTCTAAAAAAATTCTTTCGTACTCTTTTTGTTGTTCAGAAAAATTAAGTTTCCGTTCTTGGCACCACAGATAAAACCCTTCTTCTCCATACACAAATTTTCCGTTTGGAAGAATTTCAAGCCAATTTTCCGCAATGACCTCTGAAGAAGGAAAATTCTCCTTTGAATAGGATATCGGACTTTTGGGAACATAAAAAACCTTTGGGGGACTTCCTATTTTTTGAATTTTTCCTTCTTCACAAAGGCTCTTGAGATGACGATGAATAAGGACCTGGGAAACTCCCAATTGTTCACGAAGCTCTTTTGCGGTCGTTGACGAATGGGAAAGGATGAGACCCAAGAGGTTTTGACGAGTTGTTTGCATATTTCTCAAATATTTAGTGTTCAGTGTTTAGTATAAATAATAAACATACAAAAGGAAAGAAGCATTTTTTATAAAAAAAGGGCGGAATTTACATTCCGCCCAATACAAAATTCGCACCTCCCTGCTGGAATTAATCTACAAAATTTACAAAAAATGTTTTTTGCCCCGTAAGATTTTTGAGATTTCCTTGCTCATCTTGGTCTTTATAAAGAGATATGACGACTTTTACTTTATTCCCGTATTTTGCATCATAGTTCTCCTGAAATCCACAACTTTGCATAGATATTTGACCTTGTAATCCATGACCAACTTCTAAAAAATCCTTTCCATAATATATCGTTTCCACCATGTAATTCCCGCCACAATCTGCCTCTAAATTTATTCCTGCCGATTTTTTAACCGTCATTTCATTGTTTGTGAGTATCGGACTTTTAATACCAACATATGAATCAGCAAGAACAAGGGACCTAAGTGTTAACCATTTTGTATCCCAGAGATGAGGAATTTTATTATCTACTACTACTGCAAAAACAGAGGAGCCTTTTATTGTTGGTCGTTCCCAATTGTTATTTTTCCAGTCTGTATCCATTCCTCCCTCATATTCTCCCAAAAGAAATGTCCCGTTTTGATTGAGTTGGGTAACACCATATTTTGTTTTTAAGAAATCTACGGCACTTTCTCCAACATTCTTCGTATATACTTGTGCAATCAAAAGAGGATCTTGCGTTTCTTTTCCGTTTTTATCCAAAATATGGGCGGATAAAGCCCCATTTTTTTCTTGAATATCAATAGTATAATCTCCTAATTTTCTTTGATAGGTTATTCCTCCTAAACTGCTTGAGTATTTTACAGTCCCATCAGATTCGATGAGAGAAATTGATTGGTAAAACTGAATATTTTTTGCGCTATAAATCATCTCTACCATATCTCCTCGGGTTACTATTGCACTCGGTATAACTTCTCCAGAATCTGGATTTGTAAGAAATTTCCAAGAGTAACTAACTCCGAAATTATTCAGTTGTGCAACAAATGGCATATACCATTTATCTCCTATTGCGGCAGGAGTTTCTTCCAGCATGGTATTGGTTATCATTTTTGCTGCTTCAGCAAAAGAAATCGTCTGTGAAGCTCGAAATGAACCGTCATTGTATCCGTTTATAATACCCTGTTTTTTCGCAAAACACGCATATTTTACAAACCAATCGGTATTATTCCTAGATTTTAATTCGAAGTGCAACAGAGTGAATTAAAATGAGGAGGAGT